>JAJDAI010000525.1 GCA_029261955.1 Deltaproteobacteria bacterium
GTTGGTGAGGGTCTGGTCCGCGTAGAAGCTGACGTAGCGCGCGATGCGGTTGATGTAGGCCGCGAAGAGGTGCTCGAAGGCGTTGAGCGCGGTGCGGTCCGCGGAGGCGATGTCGGGCAGGTAGTCGTTGGACGGCGCCCCGGCCATGTTCGCCGCCGTGTGGCTGGCGGGGATCGGCCGGTCCAGGCCCGTCAGGTTCGTCAGGTCCCAGGGGCTGCGCCGGTCGGGGAAGAGCGAGTACTGACCCTGCCGGAAGACCTCGCGGCCGGCCATGGCGCCCGTGGAGGGCAGGTCCTGGTTCATCTCGTCCGCCTGCTCGAGCTCGTAGGCGTCGTCCTTCGAGTAGCTCGGCGCGGTGACCTCGCGGTCGAGGCGGTAGTGGGGGTCGATCGTCTGCTCGTCCACCGTCGAGTCGTACTCGGCCAGGAAGTCAGCCTCCTCGGGCTTCTCGGGGGTCTCCGGGGGGGCGATGTCGACGATCTGGCCGTCGTGCTCAGGCTCCTCGGGCTCCTCGGGCTCCTCGGGCTCCTCCTCGGGCGGGGGCAGGTTGAGCAGCGTCACCTTGAGGGGCTGCGGCTCCTCGGGCACCGACTCGTTCCAGTAGGTGCTGTTCAGGAACCAGAGCGCCAGCGGGCCGTGCACGAGCAACGCCAGCACCGCCGCGACGAGCAGCGGGCGAGCGAGGGATCGGCGGTGCCGGCGGGGAGGCATGCGACCTCGAACATAGTTCCTGGGGGGCGACTGCGACAGGCTCCGCTTTGGCCCGCCCCCTCGAACCCGCGACGGGGCCCGATCAGTCCCGTCGACGCCGGAACAGGAACAGGGCCAGGAGCGCCAGCCCGAAGGGCGCGGACGCCGGGCCGGCCACGCTGCTCTCGCACTCCGCGCACTCGACGCGTCCGCGGGACAGCACCGGCTCTTCGCCTGTCGCGCAGACGGGGTCCAGCGCGCCGTAGGCCAGGGGCTCGAAGAGGTCGGGGCGGGAGACGGCCATCGCCGAGAGGTAGGTCAGGGTGGCGGCCCACAGGTGGGGCACGGCCACGCGCTGCTCCGCGCGGTCCGCGATGCCGTCGCCGTCGTCGTCCAGGGACACGAAGACCTCGCCGACGTGGCGGGTGCCAGGCACCGCGAGGTCCACACCCAGGCGCTCGATGTGCTCGACGTTGGCGACCCACAGCTCCGGATCGGGGCGGTTGGCGCCGCTCCACCAGCGGGCGAGGTTCAGGGTCTTCTTGTTCTCGTAGGCCGCGCCCTCGGTGCGCAGGGAGACCGCGTCGTCCACCTCCGCGTGCAGCGTGGCCGCGAGGTCGTTCAGCGCCTGCTCCACGAGCGCGTCGGCGTCGTCGAAGAGCCCGGCGTGCGCGTCGTCGATCCACAGGGGGTAGGGCCAGAGGAGCCAGTCACGCCGGCCTTCGTCCCAGGTGCGGGTGTCCGCGTCGTAGTACTCGCTCAGGGCGACGGCAGCGAGCTCGTGAGCGCGCTCCTCCCAGTAGCGGGTCTGCGGGGTGTCGATGCAGAGCAGCCGGGCGGCCTCCGCGGCGGCGAGCAGGCCCAGGCGGGTCGTGTGGGTCGAGTAGAGGCTCACGCTGGGGACCGGGTTGTCGTCCTCGTTGGCCGTGCAGGGCAGCATCGAGGCGGGGTCCGCGGCGAGGGCGGTGAGGCGGGCGGCCGGGTCCGGCACGGTGCCGTCCAGCAGCGCCGCGTAGACGGGCCACCAGTCGAGCGACTCGAAGCCGGCCGGCGGCTCCTCCCCGACGGCGGGGTGATCGTCTGCCACGCAGGCGGCCAGCAGGTTCGCCGCGCGCTCGATGCTGCTCCAGTGGGCCGCGATGGCGTCGCGCCGCTGGTTGCTGTTGGTGGCGAAGGCGCCGTGGCTCACGTAGTTCCAGAGCATGAGACCGACCTCGTCGATCTCGAAGGTGTTGAGGAACGACGCGGTCGACGGCTGCCCGTCGGCCCAGAAGTTCATCAGCCACGCGCCGGGCGGGCTCACGACCTGCGCGGTGGGGCCACCCAGATCGACGCTCACGGGCTCACGGTTCTGCACCTCGTGCAGGAACTGGTTGTGGGTCCGCACCTGGTCGAAGGCCCCGGCGACGTCGAGCGCGAGGTTGAAGAAGGTGCTGTCGCGCGGCCAGTCCAGGCTGTAGCCGGGCTGGCGGGCGATGGACGCGACCATGGCGCCGGTCTCGCGGTCGGTGCCCTGCATCAGCGCGATGAGCGTGCGCTGCGAGAAGGCCACGAGCTCGTCGCCGAGGTTGTCGGGCATCGCCAGGTCCGCGACCCAGGCGTCCCAGGCTGCGTCGGTGCGGGCGGCCGCCGCGTCGAAGCCATCGTCCCGCGCGGCGGCGGCCAGCTCGACGGCGTCGTCGTGGTTGGAGGCCGCGGCCAGGAACCAGTCCACATCGACGGTGACGTGCGTGCCGGGTGCGCCGAACTCGATGGTCCAGGCGAAGACCGCGTTGGCGTGGCAGCCCGCGACGGGGGAGCCGGAGAGCTCGCCGTCCTGCGCGTCGTCCCAGGCCGACTCGGGCGTCCAGGCCCACTCGGAGCCGCCGGAGCAGGGCCGGTCCGACTGGAAGCCCACCTGCACGGCGTCGGGCGCCGTCGCCGGTGCGATCGTGAGGTAGACGCCGTCTCCCGCTGACTCACGGACGAACTCACGGGTCTGGTCCAGACCCTGGTCAGCCCAGGCATCCGCGCTCCAGGTCTCGGCCATGAGGGGGCCGAGCAGGGTGGTGTCGCGGCGCGCCTCTTCGGGCGCGAGGTGCACGAGCAGCTCGTTCTCGCTGTCCCAGAAGGCCAGGAAGTCGTGCGTGTCGTCCGCCGCTTCCGGCGGGGGGTAGGCGGGCAGCTCGGCCAGGTCGGCCGGGCGCTGCAGCTGTGGGGCGAGGTTGCTGTAGGCCAGCAGGGTGACGCGCTCCAGCGGCGAGTCGTCGGCGCGCTGCACGGTGGTGCGGCGCAGCAGGACGTCGCGGTCGCGGTCGGCCCCGGTCACCTCGAAGACGGAGATGCCGTTGGTGGCGTGCCGCGCCCCCTGGCGGATGAAGGCGCTGGTGTCGTCGAGGTAGCTCTGCTCGTGCTCCCACTCCGCGTCGCGGACCCAGCTCACGGTCGAGCCGCTGCCGTCGTCGAACGCGATGCCGGTGAAGACCCCGCGATCCGCTTCGGCGCCGAAGCGGGGCAGCTCCCGGGCGTCCTCGCCGGCGGCGGTGGTGTGGTCGACGTGGTCGTGGAAGCTGGGGGAAGGCCAGCTCAGGACCGTGATCTCGCCGCGCTCGGAGAGCCCGACGGACAGCCCGCCGTTGCCGCTCATCGCGGTCATCGCGGTGGCGCCGAAGGTGTGCTCGATGCGATCGATCGCTTGGGCGGCGGCGGTCGCCGGGACGAGCAGGGCGAGGAGCGGGACGATGCGGATCGGAGTCATGGAGTCTCGGCCGGGGGTCGGAGGCGGGGCAGTTCTACTCTTCGGAGCCCGATTCGTCTTGTTCCGCGTGCGCGAGGGCCGCGGCTGCCTCGTCCGCGAGGGGCTTCGCCCGCTTCACGGATCGGGCGATGGCGCTGTTGAGGGGGTCCACCAGGACCTTCTTGGGCGGGATGGACGGGCTCCACCGGATCGCCGCCCCGTCGGGCCCCACGCGCACCGTGCGCTGCTCGCGCTTCTTCGGCCCCGAGGTGACCTCGATCCGCACATCCACCGTGCGCGCACGGCCCGTCTGGCGCAGGACGACGGAGACCTCACCGGTCTCCTTGTCGATGGCCGAGCCGTACTGGATCTCCGGCAGGTGGTTGCTGACGATCGCGTCCTCGAGCATCTGCGCGGTCGTGTCGCCGTCCGCGCCCCGGACGGCCTCGACGAGCATCTCCGCCGTGACTCCCCGGCTCGAGGCCTCGTTGATCAGGCGGTTCAGCGCGTTCATCAGCGGACGGGCTTCCACCCGGTCCACCAGCCAGTTCACCAGCAGCGGCGCGCGTCCCCAGGCCTGCGCCGGGAAGCGTCGACCCAGCCGCTCGCCCATCACGAGGCTGTGTGCCACGTCGGCCTCTTCCACCATGAGGGCGCGCATGGATTGGACCCGCTGCTTGAGCGCCATCCGGCCGACGCCGGCCTGCACCCAGAGCAGGGCGGTCCAGTGCGAGAAGGCCTCGCCGATCCAGACGTCCCGGTAGCTGCGGGGCGGCACCATGTGGCCCCACCACTGCCGCGTGAGGTCCGCGATGCGCAGGTGGGTGCCGAATTCCATGGGGTCCGTGAGCAGCCGCGTGATCGCCCGCGCTTCCATGATCTCACGCGCCGGTGCCGTGGTCGGGCTCGTGCCCAGCACCATGCCGGAGGGCCCCTCGACGAAGCCCTGCCAGGGGTGCACCTGCCCGGGGGGAACGCAGGACCAGGCCCCGCCTTCGCCCTCGCCGGAGACCTCCCAGTTGAGCGCCGGGTAGGGCAGGTTCTCGACCACGTGCAGCGTGGAGTAGGGGTAGGTGCCCCAGATGCCCTCGATGAACTCCAGCAGGCCGCGCGCACCAGCCACGCCCCCGCGGACCATCTCCTGCTCGGTCGAGCCACTCCAGAGGATGATCCGGGGATTCTGGCCCTGCTCCTCGTCCGGTGACTTGACCAGGTCGCCGACGACCACGGTCAGGTTCCGCACCCCCGAGGGCTCCTCGTAGGTGAAGTGCCAGCCGTCCTTCCCCTCGATCTCCTCCACCAGGTCGCCCGGCGCCACCCCGCGCATGAACAGCGGCAGGTGGAGCTGCACCCGCGAACCGAAGCGGTCGTCGTGCACGTTGCGCGGGTACCAGGCCCAGGGCCCCAGCTCCGAGAAGTAGATGTCCGGGCGAGCGGCCGGGATCCCCTGGGTCATGGGGCCCTCGTAGGCGATCGACAGCGTCGTGCGCTCGCCTGGCCTCAGCGGCGTGTCGAGGGGAACGACCAGGCGGCTGTGGCGGTGGATGCCGGCCAGGCTCTTGCCCTCGCCGTCCTTCACGCTGTTCAGCTTGATGGCCGTCCGGTCCGGTGACTCCGTGCAGAGCAGGCGCTCGCTCTCCAGCTCGAAGACCAGGACCTTGAGGGCCCGGTCGGGCTGGATGTTGACCACCTCGATGTCGGCGGTGACCTTGGCGTGCACCATGTTCGCGTTTGCGCGACCCTTGGTCGGAAATGCAATGTCCACAGTGACGTTTGCAACATCAAAGTATTTCTTCGAGGCCGGATGGCTACCCCAGCTGGCGTGGACCTCGAGCTCTGGCGGGGAGCCGCCGCGGGGGATGGCCTGGAAGAGGGCCGTGGTCTCGTTGGCGAAGAGCGCGCCGCGCGGGTTGTGGAGGTAGGACAGCCAGGACGCGTCGTCGCTGCGGTGCAGATCGACGAGCAGGTGCCCCTCGTCCTCGCCGCCCAGCAGCTGCGCGAGCTGATCGGTCAGCAGGTGCGGTGCGTTGCGGGTCCAGCCGGGGTTGTTGAGCAGGGCCGAGCGCGCCTCGTGCAGTCGGAAGGCCGCGCCGCCGGGGTCCGAGCCCGGCTGGAACTCCTGGTCCCCCCGAAGCTCAAGCAGCGTCTCGTCGGTGAAGCGGAGCCAGGCT
>JAJDAI010000526.1 GCA_029261955.1 Deltaproteobacteria bacterium
GGATCGTCCGGCTCTCCTGGGAGGGGTACACGTCCCAGGTCCGGTAGGGCGTCCAGGCTGGAACGGACGCCTCCAGCGCCCCCGAAGCCGGCGTGTGATCGGAGCCGATCCACAGCTCGCCGTTGTCGTCCGAGGACAGCCAGAAGGTGTAGTCCCCGGTCGCGGGCGCCATGAGCAGGCCACGCAGCCGCGCGCCGTAGTCGTCCGCGTGCTCGCGCGGCGCCTCGAACTCGGCCACGACCCGTGAGTCGTCGGGCGAGGCCGGGTAGGCCGCGAGCCCCGTCAGGTCGGACACGGCGGTGCCACCCACCCCGTACCAGCGCTCGAGCAGGACCCCATCCGCGGTCACCTCCACCTCGATGGTGTGGCTCGCGCTGTGCCCCGTGCTCGAGGTCACGGTGTAGTCGAAGGAGTCCAGGCCGACGAAGGGGCCGGGCTCGTAGGTCCAGGTGCCGTTCCCGTTGTCGACCAGCCCCCCGTAGGCCGGAGCGCCCACCGAGACGACGGCCACGCCGTCGTGCGACAGCGCCGCCCCCTCCAGGTCGAACACGAGGTCGGATCCCGGGGCGGTCGAGAAGGAGCCCTCGATGCCACCGAGGGCCGGCAGCCAGGACGGGAGGTGGGCCACCGAGGACACCGCCCCCGCATCCGCCGCCACGCCCCAGTGGTCCACCAGGAACGAGCTGAGGTCGTGCCCCACCGCCAGGGAGAAGCGCGTGAGGAACTGGTCCCGCTCCTCCTGCACGTCGACCGGCAGGACGGTCGCGGGATCGTTGTAGGTGTCGAAGACGTCGGTCCAGGCGTCCCAGCCGAAGCCGTCGCGCAGCTGCAGGTACATCCCGAGCTTGTCTCCGACGCCGACCGAGGCGAAGTCCCCGCTCACGAGCGCATCGAGGGCCCGGGACATCACCTCGATGCGGTCGCCGGTCCAGGACCAACCGCCCCGCGAGGGCTGCCCGATCGTGTCGTAGGCGTGGGACGAGAAGATGTTGACCGTGGCCTCCACCGCGCCGTCGAAGGTGTAGACGTTGTCGTGACCCCAGCTGCGATCGGGGCGCCGCTGCGCCTCGTGCCCGAGCTCGTGGTACCAGCCCCAGGATCCGCTCGCCGCCAGGCCCACCGAGTCCACGATCTCGGGCCCAGCCACGGTCGGCCCCTGCGTCGGGTAGCCCGAGTGCAGGTAGCCGACGCTGATCTGCACGTCGATGTTGATGCGCTCCCCCGTGGTGCGCAGGTGCCCGTGGTTGGCGACGGCGTCGTGCGCGTCCACCACCGCGACCCAGTGCTCCATCACGGCCTCGGGGTCGTCCAGCCCGCGGACCATCGAGGAGGGCAGCGACACGGCCAGGCCCTCGCAGACCAGCTCCGCCTGGGGGGCCGGCGCGTCCCGGAGCCCGGCCAGCCAGTCGGCCTCACTGGTCTCGCCGAGCACGAAGAACGGCGCCTCCAGCGCCCCATCGAAGCTCGCGACAAAGGGCGCGGTCGATGCGGGGGTCGCGCCCACGTCCACGTAGAGGGCGCCGCCGAAGGCGCTGCCCACCTGGAAGCTCGTGGAGTCGATCGGGAAGGAGCGCGCGACCCGCGGCATGCGGCTCCACGACCCGCGCACGCTGATGTTGTCGACGTGCCCCGACACCCGCACGAGGAAGCCATGCCCCACGGCCGAGGCCGGCACGGTCACGGTCACGAGCTCGCCCGGCGCCGCGTAGAGCCCGGTGCTGTGCCAGCGGCTCCAGGCTCCGGGCTCGACGTCGACGCTCGCGAGCACGCGGGGGGCCGCGGGATCGATCGCGCCGTAGACCGCCTCGGCGGTGCGGTGCGCCACGACGTCCGCGAGGTCCGTCGCGTCCATCAGCGCCAGCTCACGCAGCAGCATCGCCTGCTCGAAGGGATCGGAGACGGGCGTCGCGGGGGTGGGGTTGATGCCCGAAATCGAGCTCAGGAAGGCGGCGTCCAGCTGCATCGCCAGGGGATCGTCGTCGTGCAGGGCGTCGTAGATGCGGCCGAGCAGCGCGGCGCCCTCGTCCAGCTCGTCCGAGGAGAAGGGGGCGGGGTTCGCCAGCATGCCCAGCAGGGCCTCGGCGTTCACCTGGCCCGAAGCGCGGCTCACGCCGATGGTCTGGGTCTCCCAGCGGTTGCCGCCCGCGAAGCCGATGCCCGCCTCGCGCAGCAGCAGGTTGCCCGGCGCGTCGGGGATGTCGGGGCCCCACCACCACTGGTAGCCCACCCCGTACTCGGCCAGGAAGAGCCCGCCGCCGCCGGTCACGAAGTCCGCGATGGCGTCGAGGTTCCCCTGCGGCTCACCCGAGCCGAGCCAGGACGGAACCAGCACCTCTGCGGCCACGAGGTCCGCCGCCAGATCTGCCTCCGAACTCACGCTCACGTTCGTGTAGCCCTCGGTCCCGAGCCAGTCCGCGATGCCTTGATCCAGCGTGACGATGGCGATCCCGAGGTCCACCGAGTCGGCCAGCCAGCCGAGGCCGTTTCGGTAGAAGGCCCCGGACTCGACGCCGAAGCTGCCCATGTTGAGCATCTGGTGATCCGGCACCGCCACGACGCGGCCCTGCCCCCAGGACGCCGCCGCGATGACGGGCCCCTCGGCCGCCCCCTCCGGGTACCAACCCACCGCGTAGGCCTCGTTCCCAATGGCCACCATGCGCCCCGGCTGCACCCCGCTGTGGATGCTCGAGACCCCCAGCAGCAGCGCATCCCGCGCCGCCTCGCCGTCCAGCGGCGCGTTGACGGCGAACCAGAGCGTGCCCGCGTCCGCGTTGGGGCCGGCGACCGACACCGAGATCGCGGCGTTGCCCGCGAAGCCGCCGCTCGGCGTGAAGACCAGGCCATCCAGCGCGGTGTTGACGTCCGCCAGGTCGCCGCTGAAGTCCATCGCCGCGTCGTCGGCCCCGTTCCCGAGCGTGAAGCTGAGCCCCGAGGTCCCCGACAGGGACACCGTCCCGCTCGTCGCGATGAGGCTCACGACGTCGCCGCCTCCGAGTGCGTCCAGCTGGATCGCGTTGAAGGAGGCCGAGGACAACTCCAGGACCTCGTCGGTGCGCGTCGCGGCGACGCTGGGCAGCTCGACAGCCTGGGCGAGGCCTGGAATCAACAGCAACAGGGCGACAAATCGCAAGCGATCCTCCGGGCATGGCGGCGCGATTTCGAGGGTAGCGCCCTCCCCTGCTCGATCGCGAGGGCGTGACGAACTCCGCCGCCCCGCCCCCACGGCCACCTCAAAAAGATCGACCAGATTTCGCCCTGGGATCGCCCGGCTGCACTGGTAGATTCGTGTCTTGCACACACCACGATCCTTCCGCCGCGTGCCGCTGCTTCTGGCGCTGCTGATCCCCGCCACCGCGCCCGCGGACGGCCCGTCCGTGCTCGACGGGCTGCTGGACACCTACAACGATCACGCGCACTTCCCGCTGCCCGACATCGACACCGGCGACCTGCGGCGGCTGGAGGACGGCAAGGTCCTCAAGGTCCGCGAGGTGCCCGAGGACTCGAGCCAGCCGATGCGCGTCGTCGGCCTGCTGATCACGGCCCAGCCGCGCGACGTGCTGTGGCTGGCGAACCGCGACACGCACTACTCGATCGCCGCCGGCGCGACGGAGGCGCTGCTCACCCCGCGCGGGGAGTGGCCGCAGATCTGGTACCAGCACATCGACGCGCCGCGGCCCTTCGCCGATCGGCACTGGACCATCGACGTGTCCGACACCTGGCAGCTGGCGAAGGCCACCGACGGGCGCTGCTGGGAGCACTGGTGGTCCCTGAGCGACGACGGCCTCGCCTACGCCAAGAAGGCCGTGAGCGCCGGCCGCGTGCCCACCGTGTCGGTCGACACCTTCGAAGACTCCATCTACACCCCGGCCAACCGCGGGGCCTGGCTCATGTGCGCCCTGGACGATGGCCGCACCCTGCTGGGCTACCACACGAGCGTCGTGGTCGGCGGGCGCATCCCCGACCGCGTCATCGCCGATTGGGGCATGGCGACCCTCGGCCGCATGTTCCGCAAGGTCGAGGCGCAGGCCAGCGAGCAGCGCGAGCACTACACCGGCGGCCACTACCGGATCCACGGCGGCGACGGCCAAGAGATGCCGCTGTACTGAGAGGACGACGGACGTCAGTGTCCGGAGTCCCCGAACGGGGCATGTTGGGGGCCACCTGAGCCGCCCATGCCGATTCTCGACCTGCACCCCATCCCCTTCGCCACCCTGGTCTCCCGCCTGGACCGCGAACTCGCGTCCGGTGGCTCGCTCTACGGCGTCCGCCAGCGCGACTGGTGGAAGCCCGATCCCGACTTCGACCTGTCGATGGACCACCTGGGCAAGCACCTGGGCACGCCGTCGGGTCCCGCCTC
>JAJDAI010000527.1 GCA_029261955.1 Deltaproteobacteria bacterium
GCTCCGCCAGGACCCGACGGATCACCTCGACGCCGGTCAGCTCGTCCCCATGCACCGCGCCCGTCACCCACATGCGCGGCCCCGGCTTCGCGCCGTGCACCACGACGCAAGGCAGCGAGGCCTGGGCTCCGTGCGGCAGCCGCGCGATGGGCAGCTCGATGATGCGCCGGGACCCCGGAGGGACCTCGTTGCCTGCGATCTGGAGCGGCTCGACGCTCATTCAGCAGCGTCCGCCTTGGGCCGACTCTTGCGGGGACGCTTGCGCCGCGTCGGCAGGTACTCGCGCATGGAGAGGTGCTTGCCGAAGCAGATCAGCACGTCGCCCGAGGCCATCAGCGCGTCGCCGTGCGGGTGGGGGTGCACCGTGGAGTCCCGCTGGATCGACAGCACGTTGATGCCCTTGGATCGCAGGTCGGCCTCCCGCAGGGTCTGTCCCACCCAGGGGGACGAGGGCCCCAGGGGGATCTCCGCCACGCCGTAGCCCTTGCCCAGGGTGAGGCGCTCCCGGTAGTCGATGTCCGGGAAGTCCACCTGCTCCTCGATGTAGTCCACGATCCGGCCCGCGACGTCGAGTCCGGTGGCGCCCTCGATGCCCTCGAGCCCCGGCGAGCTGTTCACCTCCATGATCTGCGGACCGTCCGCGCCCTCCAGCATGTCCACGCCCGCCATGCGCAGGCCCATGATGTGTGCGGCGCGCACGGCGGTCTGCACGTAGTCGGGATCGAGGTCCACGGCTTCGGCCTTGCCGCCCCGGTGCACGTTGCTGCGGAACTCGGAACCCTGGGCCGTGCGCCGCATGGCGCCGACGACCTCGTGCCCGACGACGAAGGCGCGGATGTCCTTGCCCCGGCTCTCGGCGACGAAGCGCTGGATGAGCACGTTCTGCCGGGCGCTCTGCAGCGTCTCCACGACGGCTGCGGCGACGTTCTCGTTGTCCGCGAGGATCACGCCGATGCCCTGCGTGCCCTCGAGCAGCTTGATCACGACCGGGGCGCCGCCCACGCGACGGATCGCGGGGATCACGTCCTTGCGATCGCGGACGAAGGTGGTCTGCGGCAGACCGAGGTGGTGCCGGCTCAGCACCTGCAGCGAGCGCAGCTTGTCCCGCGACACGCTGATGGCGTTGGACGGGTTCACGCAGTAGACGCCCATCGACTCGAACTGGCGCACGACGGCGTTGCCGAAGAAGGTCACGGACGCGCCGATGCGGGGGATGACGGCGTCGTAGGTGCTCAGGGGCTTGTTTCGGTAGTACAGGGCTGGACGGCCCGCCTCCAGGTACATCGAGAACTTCAGCGGATCGAGCACCCGCGCGGTGTGCCCGCGCTCGGTGATCGCCTCCTTCAATCGACGGGTGCTGTAGCAGCGCGGGGCGCGAGACAGGATTGCGACTTTCATGCAGACTCCGGGGCCTTGGGGAAGCGCCCGACAGATACGAGGAGGCGGGGACGCGGATGGTAGCGGGACAACCGACGATGGTCCTCGGCTGGAGCGAATGGGTCGCGCTGCCCACCCTCGGGGTGCAGCGCATCAAGGCCAAGCTCGACACCGGCGCGCGCACCTCGGCCATCCACGCCTTCGACATCGAGCCCTTCACCGAGGGCGGCGTCTCGATGGTGCGCTTCAACCTGCACCCGATGCAGCGCAGCGCGGAGCTCGAGGTCGCCTGCACCGCGCCGTTGCTCAACCGACGCTCGGTGCGCTCATCGGACGGGTCGCTGTCCCGCCGCATGACGGTCGTGACGCCCATCTCGATCGCGGGGGTCACCTGGGACATCGAGGTCACCCTCGTGGGACGCGACGAGATGGGCTTCCGCATGCTGCTCGGCCGGCAGGCGCTCCGGGGCCGCGCGCTGGTCGATCCCGCGGCGACGTACTGCGCGGGGCGCCCTCCTCGAAAGCCGCGCGGACCCGCCTGACGCAGGCGGGGCGGGAGCTCGCCTCGTCGACGGCGGCGGCAACAGGG
Source organism: Deltaproteobacteria bacterium (assembly GCA_029261955.1). Classification (GTDB taxonomy): domain Bacteria; phylum Myxococcota_A; class UBA796; order UBA9615; family UBA9615; genus CALCXL01. The sequence goes on from JAJDAI010000527.1 coordinate 1,967, forward strand.
TGGGTTCGGGGCCAGCACCTGGGGAACACCCCAACGCCGGGACAGGGGCAACGCCTCGCCCTCCCGCTGGGGGCGGGAAACGGGGGGCCGAGGCGAATGACATCCGTCAGTGCCGCCGCTCCGGTTCCGGCCTACGGCTGAGTCGAACCAGAAGCAGGAGTCACACATGCGCTCTCTGACCATCGCACTCCTCCTCATCCCCGCCCTCGCGCTCGCGAAGCCACCCACCAAGAAGCAGATCGACCAGGAACTCGTCCGGATGTCGGTCGAGGATCTGGCCGGTGTCAGCGAGGCGGAGGACAAGCTCCGAGACGCCAAGGCGGAGTTCCGCACGGCGAAGAAGGAGGACTCCAACGCGGCCCTTGAGACGAAGGCGGCCCGGGCCTGGCTGGACTCCGCGAAGGCTGAGATCAAGGCCCTGGAGGCTCAGACCAAGTCCGCCGACGCGGGTGGCGCTGTCAACGAGCGCGCCGACCTCGCGAGCACGTCCATGGTGGCCGAGGCCAGCCTGACCTGGCGCGAGGCCCGCTTCGAGGCCGCGAAGCGCAACGAGACCCTCCAGACGGACCGACTCACCTGGGCACGGGCGCTCATCGAACGTGCCAAGACCGAAGTCGAGCTCGAGCGGCTGCTCGCCTACGACAACAAGATCGGCGGGTCGCCCGAAGCCCAGCTCGAGATCGGCAAGCAGCAGCAGGCTCTCGGCAAGGCCAAGACGGCTGAGGGCAAGGCCCGCTCGGCAATGGAGAAGGCCGAGAGGGGCTGGCAGGACGCTGCGGAGAAGGCTGATCAGCTCGACCCCGATGCCGGGAACTGAGCTCCGCTCGGCCTCTGTCGCGGCAGAGCCGCGGCCGGGGCCGGCCCCCGGGGAGCTGGCCGGGGCCGCGCCAGGCGTGATCGCCGGGCTGGCCGCCTCGATTGGCATCCGGGTGCTTGCCCCTCCGGACCCCGCGTAGCTGGAGCCCATGGTGGCCTCGGATTACACCCTCGCGCTTCTCGGCATCGTGCTGATGCTGGGCTTGCTCGCTCCTGTCCTGCTGCGTCGGTTCCACCTCCCCCTGGCCTCCTCCCTGCTGCTTGCCGGCGCAGCAGCAGGTCCGCACGGCTTCGGGTTGCTGGCCCCGGACGGGACGCTGACCACCCTCGCGTTCCTGGGCGCGACCTTTCAGATGTTCCTGGCCGGACTCGAGGCCCACCAGCAGGACCTGAAGATCCTGGATCGGAAGAACATCCACCTCGCGGTCTACGTGGGCCTGCTGCCGACCGTGGTGGGGGCAGCAACCGTCCTGGCCTTCGGCTACGGCTGGCTGCAAGCGGCCTTCGTGGGTGCCGCGTTCGCCTCCTCGTCGATCCTGCTGGTCTTCTCCATCCTGCGTCACCACGGCCTCGCAGCGACCGAGCTCGGCCAGCGCCTCCGGACGCTCACGGTCACCCTCGACCTCGCCAGCGCCTTCGCGGTCTTCGTGCTCCTGAAGCACATGCAGCCCCACGCCCGCTTCTCGCTGCCGATCCTCCTTGGGCTGGTGATCGTCTCGGTCACCGTCCTCAGGATGTACATCCCTGAGCTGGCCGAGTTCGCCTTCGACCGGCTCGAGCGCTCCGAGGAGGCTGGCGAGGAGGGCCGCACGCGCTTCGTCGTGGCGCTGATGCTGCTCGTGATCTTCGGCTACGCCCTCCTCGACGTGCCGGCCGTCGTCGCCGCGTTCCTGGCTGGCTTCGCGCTGGCCCCGGTGCACAACGCAACGGAGGTGAAAGAGAAGCTGCACCTCGTCGGAAACGCGCTGTTCATCCCGGTGTTCCTGTTCGGGGTTGGGCTCGAGACGGACCTGGGGGCCCTGTTCGGCCTCGATCCGGGCAACCTGGTCGTGCTCGCCCTGGTGGCGGGGGCGATCGGATCGAAGGTCGTGGGTGGCTACCTCGGGGGACAGCACATCGGCCTGTCGCCGCGGCAGTCGGCCTTCCTCGGTGTCGCCAGCACAGCACGGCTCGCCGTCTCGGTGACCGTGACCTACGCGGGATTCAAGGCCGGACTGCTCGACGCGTCGCTGTTGACGGCGGTCGTGGTGACTGCCGTGGCCTCGTCGATCTTCATGCCCATCGTGCTGTCGACTCCCTTGTGGACGAGGGGGCAGCTCGATGGGTAGCCACCTGCTCCTGCTCGTCCTCGGGGCCGTCCTGCTGATCAAGTCCGCGGACTCGCTCGTGGAGTTCGCCGGCCTGCTCGCGCGGCGGGCGGGGCTCTCCGACCTGGTGATCGGGCTGACCTTGACGTCGATCGGCACGTCGGTGCCCGAACTCGCAGGGGCCATGTCGGCCACGCTCCAGGGGCACTCCGGCCTGGCCATCGGCTCGATCGCCGGCAGCAACATCGCCAACATCGGTTTGATCCTCGCGACCGCCGCGCTGGTGCGGCCTTTCGCCACCGACGCCAAGATGCACGACCGCGATGGCTTCGTGATGCTCGGGGCTGGCCTGCTGGTGTTCGGCCTCGTGCTCGACAACGAGCTGGGGCGCCTCGACGCGGCCCTCCTCCTGGGCACCTATGCCGCCTACCTCGTCTTTCTGACCGGCACGGACAAGGAGGACGCTCGGTATCGGTTCCGGGACTTCATGGACTTCGTCGTCGACTTCGAGCCGCCGTGGGAGCGCATGCGGCCACGACTCCCGCGCCGAGGGGCCCGGCGCGAGGCCGGGCCGGCTGTGGCAGATCGACCCGGAGGAGGCTCGGAGGTCTTGGAGGCCGAAGAGGCAGTGGCGCCTGCCGCCCCCGCCGCGCGGGCTGGGAGCACGGGCTGGTTGCGTGTCGTGGGGGAGGCGACCGTCGTGCTCCTGGGATGTGCCGGGGTCGCGATCGGAGCCCGGGCTTTCGTCGCAGAGGCGGCCTGGTTTGCCGCCCGGCTCGGGGTGCCCGACGCCGTGGTCGGCCTGACCTTGGTAGCCGTCGGAACGTCGCTGCCCGAACTCACGGTGGCCTTGACGGCGGCCCGTGCGGGGCGAGCGGAGATGGTGGTCGGCAACGTGATGGGCAGCAACATCGCCAACCTGCTCCTCGTCCTGGGGGTGTGTGGCGTGGTCCGGCCCCTCGACGTCGCCGAGGCGAGCGTCGTCAACACCTTGCCCATCCTTCTGTTCTTCAGCCTCGGCCTGCTCTACGTCGTCCGCTCCGGCTGGACCGTCACGCGGCGCCAGGCAGCGCTGGTCCTGGCGGCCTACGTCGGCTTCCTGCTGACCGCCGTCTTCGCCGGCTGGGGTTGATCCGGCCCCGCGCGATCAGTCAGGCATGGGCACGTCATCCGGAGGCTCCACATCATCATCGTCGTCGTCGTCGGTCTCGTCATCGGGGTCTTCGCCGGACTCCTCGTCCGATTCGTAGTCCGAGGGCGCGGTGCCTCGCTTGGGGCAAGCCGTCGCGAAGGTCAGGAGCAAGAGGCAGAGGAAGGAGAGGGGCTTGGCAAGGCTCATGGTCGGGTGTCCTCGGGGCGCGACAGGTGGCGCCCCTACCCGGTCCTCCACAGACCGTGCCACCACGGGCCAGAAGGGGGGCTTGTCGTGAGGTCCGGCCCCTCCAGCCTCGGGAGTGAACCTGCAGAGGCGGCGGTGCCCGGTGGGGTGAGTCAAATCGACCTGCCCGGTGCGTCGCAAAGCCCCGCGGAGGCGACCGACCGGCGGGCTGGAGCGCACGGTCCAGCCCGGCCGATGACGCGCTCCCTCGCTCCTCGTGCTCACGCATCGCCTTCCCCAACACCCTCCAGTTTGCCTGCGCGGCCTCCGGCTCCCCTGCTGGCACGAACCGTGCGTTCGATAGGCGTGAACCCCCTCTGGGAGGAGCCATGACGCAGTTTCGATTTCAAGGAGTGACGGACCGCGGAGTCGTCCGTCAGACGAACGAGGATGCATTCCTGGCCGTTCCCTCGATCGGCTTGTTCGCCGTCGCCGACGGCATGGGGGGACACGAGGCGGGGGAGGTCGCGGCTGCCCTCGCGCTCGAGGTCCTCCGCCGCGAGGTGGAGCAGGCGTCTGCGGACGGCCCGAAGGCCCGCAGCGCGCTCCTGGAGGCCGCCGTGCACGCCGCGAATCAGGCCGTGCATGAGGCGG
>JAJDAI010000528.1 GCA_029261955.1 Deltaproteobacteria bacterium
CGCGCAGGTCTGCCGCCGAGCAGTCGGCGACCGCCTGGGTGCCGCCCAGGAACAGCGCCCGCCGGAAGGAGGAGGCGCCCAGATCGGCCTCGTCCAGCTGCACGTCCTGGAGCACGGCGTCCTCGAAGTCGCAGCCGACCAGGCGCGCTCCGCTCAGGTCCACGCCCTTCAGGTCCGCCCCGGAGAAGTCGCAGAGCACGAAGGTGGCGCCTGCCAGCTCAGCGCCCTCGAAGGTGGCGTCGCGGAAGCTGCACAGCGTGAAGCGTGCCCCGGCTGCGCTCAGCCCGGTCCAGGTCGAGCCTTCCAGGTCCACGACATCCCAGGTGCTGTTCGCCGCCTTGCAGTCGGTCCAGCTGGCCTTGCGGAACTGGGACCGGGAGATGGCGGCGCCTTCGAGGCCGAGGGACCCGAAGGCCGCGCCCAGCCCGCGGCTGCGCACGAGCTGCCGCCCGCTCAGGTCGCCGCTCTGCGAGCCGCTGAGCTCCAGGCCGGTCTGACGGGCCCCGTCGCCGATCGCGGTCGCGCCCCCGCCGACGCCGGCGAGCTCGCGGGTCAGGGAGAGCGCCCCTCGCTCGCTGTAGAGGAAGGGGGCGTCGAGGCGGATTCGGGCGAAGAGGCGGCGCACGGTGCCGCCGAGTATCGCAGGTCGATCCCCGCGCCGTCAGCCGAGGTAGGCCTCGCCGGTGATCACCGAGGCGAAGCCGAGGGGGTTCTCCCAGGGCGCGAAGTGCCCCGAGTCCAGCCAGCTGAGCTTGCCCCCAGTCGTGCGTTCGAGGGTGCGGGCCACCCAGCTGGGGTACCAGGGGTCCTGCCGTCCCCAGGCCAGCCGGACCCCGCAGGCGCGGAGCCGCACGGCGGTGAAGAGCGGCGGGCGCATGCCCCAGGCGATGCGGCGCATGCGATCGCCCCAGTCGGGGCCGTGGTCCGCGAAGGCTTCGAGCAGCGACGCGGTGTGCTCGGGCAGCGAGCCGCGGCTGATGAAGCGGCGGCCGGCGTGGCGTTGGTAGAAGTAGCGGTGCGCGACGGGCAGGGCCGTGGCCCGGATCGGGATCCAGTAGGCGCCGAGCGCGGTGCCGCTGAGCACGACCGCCTGGCCCGGCTGGGCGAGCATGGCGGCGGCGACCCCGCCGAGGTCGTGCCCGACGAGGATGTCGGCGTGCTCGGCCTGACTGCGCAGCTGCTCGACGCACCAGGGGAGCGACCAGTCGGACGGGGTGCCGTCGCGGCCGAGCCCCGGCACCGGGGGTGCCGTGAGGGTCCAGCTGGGCGGCAGGGTCACACGCTCGAAGAGCCGCGGCGAGGTCGGGAGGCCGTGCAGGGCCAGCACACGCATCGCAGACTCAGTCCACGACCTCGACCTCGTCGCGCGAGACGGTCCGCATGATCTCGCGGAACTTCTCGGACATCTTCTCGTCTTCGGCGTAGACGCGCTTCATCTGCGAAGCCATGTCCTTGGCGCGGCGGAAGGCCGAGACCAGGTCGCCCGAGATGTCGGTGGCGCTGTCGATGAGCAGCATCAGCTCGTTGAGCGAGCGGCCCTCGTACCAGCCCACGCCGAAGGGGATCATCTCCGGCGTGAAGGTGACGTCCACCGACGTCGCCTTCTCGCACTCGCGCACGACCTCGCCGAAGCGGATCTTGCGCAGGTCCTTGGCGAGCTTGCCCTTCGCGCCGCTGGGGCGCTCCTTGATCGTGACGTTGCGCGAGAAGCTGTTGCAGAGCGCGCAGAAGGCCGCGAAGCAGAGGGCCGGCTCGAGGTTCTCGAGCATGCCGCTGAGCACGAGCTCGGTGGAGAAGATCTCTTCGATCTGCAGGTTCTTCAGGATGCCGCCGCCGGCGTTGAAGGCCCGCTCGTCGTCCAGGTAGCCGACCTTCTGGAGCAGCTCGACCTTGGCGACGAAGGCGTTGAAGACGCGGTGTTTGTCCGCCTCCTGGGCCTTGCGCATCTTGCGGTAGCGCTTCGCCCGCGAGAGCAGACGCTTGGGCGGCGAGCCGGCCTCTTCGTCGTCCGGGTCCCAGCCGTCGTCGACGAGCGACTTGCGCATGTCGACGACGCGGTGCTCGTCGTTCCGGCTGCGCTGCACGTAGCTGAAGTTGAGGAAGCTGCGCTCGATGACCTTGCGGATCTCTTCGAGCTCGCCGTTGTGGCGATCCAGCAGGTTGCAGACCGAGTTGTAGGAGAGGTTGAACGCCGAGGTGACGCGCTCGTGCTTTCCGCTCAGGTACTGCTCGATGTGCTCCTGGTCGAGCTCGAAGTCCTCGAACTCCTCGCGGATGACGACGTAGCCGACGTCGTCGATTCCACGGCGGCCCGCGCGCCCGGCCTTCTGCATGAACTGGCGCACGGTCAGCGGAATGACGCCACGCCCATCGAACTTGCGCAGCGCCTGGAAGATGACCGCCCGGGCCGGCATGTTGATGCCGAGCGCGAAGGTCGAGGTGCAGTACAGGACCTTGATCAGGCGGCGCTCGTACAGCCCCTCGACGAAGGCCTTGAGGCCGACGTGCAGGCCCGCGTGGTGAAACGCGATGCCCTTGAGGTACATGTTCTCCTGCTCGGTCGTCATCACCTTGATGAACTCTTCGTCGAACTTGTCGACCTCGACCTTGATGAGCGCGGACTCCTCGGGCGTCGTGAAGCCCTCGTCCGGGCTCTTGCGCGCCAGCTCCCGAGCGAACTGCTCGGTCATCTTTCGCGAAAACGCGAAGTAGAGCATCGGCTGGAAGTCGCGCCCGAGCATCTCGACGAGCTCGAAGTGCTTCGTCTCGCGGGAGCCGGGCAGCCGCAGCCGTCCGCGCGAGCGGGGCCGACGACCGGTCGTCTTGCGCTTCTCGCGGGCCTGTTCCTTGCTGGCGCGGGTCGCCATCGTCGTCCAGCGCTTGTGCAGGCTCTGGTAGCGGGCGTAGTCGCAGATGCCGGCGTCGCGGTTGGCCAGGTAGATGCTGAGCGGGACGTGGCGCGTGTCCTCGATGACGACGTGCACGTCTTCGTCGCGCACGAAGCTCAGCCAGTCGGCGAACTCCTGGATGTTGGCCAGGGTCGCGGAGAGGCCGAGGATCTTGACCCGCTCGGGCAGGTAGATCAGGACCTCTTCCCAGACCGTGCCGCGCTCGGGGTCGTCGAGGAAGTGGATCTCGTCGACGATCACGTAGGCGAGGTGCGGAAGCTCCTCGCCCTGGAGCAGCATGTTCCGCAGGATCTCGGTGGTCATGATCCGCAACGGCGCGTCGCGGTTGATGACCAGGTCGCCGGTGATCAGGCCCACCGCTTCCGTGCCGTAGAGGCGCGTGTAGTCGCGGTACTTCTGATTGCTCAGCGCCTTGATGGGGGCCGTGTAGATGACCTCCTTGCCCTCTTTGAGGGCCTTCTCGACGATGTAGTCCGCGATGATCGTCTTGCCCGTGCCCGTGGGGGCAGAGACGAGGACGCTGCGGTCATCGTTGATGGCTTGAATCGCGTCGACCTGGAACGGGTCCAGGTTCAGCCCGCGATATTCCATCGCTGGCAGGTCGACGGGGGGGGCTTGTTCGGGGTCTTCCAGCACGCTCGCCTACCTACACGCCCGAGCCGCAACCCACAAGCTCAGCTGGCCGGAGCAAGCTTCGCCAGCAGGCGCTGCTGGGTCACGAAGGGCCGCGTGGATCCCGGCGTGCAGCGCGCCCAGGAGCCATCGGATTGCTGCTCCCAGGCCTGGACGTTGTCCTGCGTGTACCAGTCCAGCGCCTCCTTGATGACGCGCTTGCTCAGGGCGGGGTTCTCCACCGGGAAGGCCACCTCGACGCGGCGGTAGAAGTTGCGCGGCATCCAGTCGGCCGAAGCCAGGTAGACGGGGTTCTGGCCGCCGCCGTGGAAGAGGAAGACCCGGCTGTGCTCGAGGAAGCGGCCGACGATGCTGCGCACGCGGATGTTCTCGGACACCCCCGGTACGCCCGACCGCAGGCAGCAGACGCCGCGCACGATGAGGTCGATCTGCACGCCCGCGCGCGAGGCCTTGTAGAGGGCCTTGATCACCTTGCGGTCCGCCAGGCTGTTCATGCGCGCCAGGATCCGGGCGGGCTTGCCGGCCCGCGCCGCGTCGGCCTCCTGGTCGATGAGCTTCACCAGGGTCGGCTGCAGGGTGAAGGGCGACTGGAGCAGCTTCTCCAGGGGCTTGGCCTTGCCGACACCCGTCAGCTGCATGAAGACCTCGTGCACGTCCCGGCCGATGCTGGGGTCCGAGGTCATGAAGCTGAAGTCGGTGTAGAGCCGCGCGTTTCGGGTGTGGTAGTTGCCCGTGCCGAGGTGCATGTAGCGGCGCAGTCCATCCTCTTCGCGCCGCACGACGAGCAGCAGCTTCGCGTGGGCCTTGAAGCCGAGCACGCCGTAGACCACGTTCACGCCGACCTCCTGGAGGCGCGTGGCGAGGGTGATGTTGGCGGCCTCGTCGAAGCGGGCGCGCAGCTCGACGACGACGGTGACTTCCTTGCCGGCGGCGGCCGCGGCGACCAGCGCGTCGATGATGGGGGACCGCGAGCCGGTGCGGTACAGCGTCATCTTGATGGCGAGGACCCGCGGATCGTCGGCCGCCTGCTGGAGCAGATCCACGACGGGCGCGAAGGTCTCGTAGGGGTGGTGCAGCAGCACGTCCCGCTCGCGCAGCGTCTCGAAGAGGTCGTGCTGGTCGATGAGCGGGTTGCCCGGGGCGAAGAGCGCGTAGCGCAGGTCGGGTCGGTCGACCTCGTCGCACAGGGCCATGAGGCGGTGCAGGTTGACGGGGCCGTTGACGCGGAAGAGGTCCGCGGGGTCCAGGCCCTCCTGGGAGAGCAGGAAGTGGTAGGTCTCGTCCGAGGACGTGTCGGCCACCTCCAGGCGCACCGCGTCGCCGTAGCGGCGGCTCGGCAGCTCGCCCTTGAGGGCGGCCATCAGGTCGATCGACTCCTCCTCGTCCACCCAGAGGTCCGAGTTCCGGGTGATGCGGAACTGGTTGCAGCCGCTCACCGTGATGCCCGGGAACAGGTCGGTGATGTTGGCGTGGATGAGGGACGAGAGCATCACGAAGTTGTCGGGCCCGCCGGCGATGTCCGCCGGCATCCGGATGATGCGGGGCAGGGCGCGCGGGACCTGGACGATCGCGACGCTCGCCTCGCGACCGAAGGCGTCGGTGCCGTCGAGCCCGATGATGAAGTTGAGGCTCTTGTTGAGGATCGACGGGAACGGGTGCCCGGGATCCAGGGCGACCGGCGAGAGCACGGGGAGGATCTCGTCCGTGAAGTAGGTCGCCGCCCAGTTCGTCTGCGCGGCGGTCCAGACGGTGCGCCGCACGAGGCGGATGTTCTCGGCCTCGAGGGCCGGTAGCAGCTCGTCGTTGAGGATCTCGTACTGCTGCGCGACCAGCTGGTGGGCGGAGGCGGAGACGCGATCGAGGACCTCGCGGGGGCTCAGGCCATCGGCCTCGAGGCGCGGCAGGTCGGCGACCACCAGCTGCTTGACCCCCGCGTATCGGACCTCGAAGAACTCATCGAGGTTGCTCGAGCAGATGGTCAGGAAGCGCAGCCGCTCCAGCAGCGGCGTGGCCGGATCCTGGGCCTGGGCCAAGACGCGCCGGTTGAAGTCCAGCAGCGTGAGTTCGCGGTTCAGGTAGAACTCGGGCGAGTCGAGATCGACCTTGGCGGTCTTCGTGGTCTTCGTGGTCTTCGGCTCTTGGGAGGTCTGCATTTGAGGCCTGATTTTGGAGGGCCTGGGATCCTAGCGGGGATCCCGTCGGTCACCTACCCGTCTTCCGGATGGTCTTCGTGGGGCAGACTGGGGACGCAATGACGATCGCGATCGCAACCTCTGCTTTTTCTGTGCAACCCGACATCGGGCGCAACCTGCGGGCCGTGCTCCGCCACCTCCGACAGGCGGCGGACCGCGGGGCGGACGTCGTGCACTTCCCCGAGTGCGCGCTCTCGGGATACGCCGGCGTGGACTTCCCGTCCTACGACGGCTTCGACTGGGCGCTGCTGCGGCGGAGCACCGAGGCGGTGCAGGAGGAGGCTCGCGCGCGCGGCATCTGGGTCGTGCTGGGCAGCTCGCACCCGCTGTCCGCGGGGCACAAGCCGCACAACAGCGTCTACGTCATCGACTCCGAGGGCGAGCTGCGGGACCGCTACGACAAGCTCTTCTGCGCGGGTCCAGCCTCGGCGGATGCGGGCGACCTGGCCCACTACAGCTCGGGTTCGAGCTTCTGTCTGTTCGAGATCGCCGGGGTGCGCTGCGGCGTCCTGATCTGCCACGACTACCGCTACCCGGAGCTCTACCGGCAGCACAAGCGCCAGGGCGTGCAGGTGATGTTCCACAGCTACCACGCCGGGAACGTGGGGCCGGAGCGCTGGGCGGCGATGCACGCGGCGACGGGGCCCGAAAACCACCGCTTTCACGGGGGCGCGGGCACGCTGCCGGGGATCACGATGCCGGCGACGATGGTGTCGATGGCGGCCAACAACTACGTGTGGATCAGCGCGAGCAACACCTCGGCGCCGCAGAGCTGCTGGCCGAGCCTCGTCGTGCGGCCCGACGGCGTCATCACGGGGCGGCTGCGGCGGAACCGGCCGGGGCTGCTGGTGACCGAGGTGGACCCGAGCGTGCAGCTCTACGACTCGACGGTCGCCTGGCGGGACCGGTCCATCGACGGGGTCTTTCACAGCGGCGAGCTGGTGGACGATCCGCGCTCCCGGGATCGGCGCGGGCTCTAGCTCAGCGTCCAGCTCAGCCGATCATCTCGACGCTGAGCTCGACCTCGGTGCCCAGGTTCTCGAGCAGGTAGGCCTTCAGCTTCTTCTTCATCTTCGCTTCGATCTGCCGCGCGCGTTCGCGGGTCACGCCGAAGCGCCCGCCGATCTGCTCGAGGGTCAGCGGGTCCTCGGCCATGAGCCGCCGGTTCCAGATCAGGACCTCGCGCTCGTTGGTCAGCGTGTCGCCGAAGGCCCGCATGGCGCCGCCGACCAGGGCCATCATCTCGCCCTGCTCCACCGGGGCCTCGGGGCCGGGATCGCTCGAGGGCAGGGTGGAACCGAGGGTGCGGTCGTCGTCGCCGCCGCCGATCGGCGCCTCCAGGGAGGCGTCCGGCGAGCCGAGTCGCTGCTGCATCTCCACGACGTCCTTCACGTCCACGTCCAGGGACTCCGCGATGCGCTGGGGCGTGGGGTCGAAGCCCAGGTCCCGCAGCCGCTTCGTCTCCTTCGACAGGTTGTAGAAGAGCTTCCGCTTCGCCTGCGTCGTGCCCACCTTCACGATCCGGTGGTTCGCGAGCAGGAAGTACATGATGTAGGCCTGGATCCAGTAGCGGGCGTAGGTGCTGAGGCGCACGCCGCGGTAGGGGTCGTACTTCTGCACGGCCTTCATCAGGCCGATGTTCCCCTCCTGGATCAGGTCGAGCACGTTCTTGTAGAAGCGCCGGTACTTGAAGGCGATCTTGGCCACGAGGCGGAGGTTGGCGGTGACCAGCTGGTAGGCCGCCTTCTCGTCGCCCTCGTCCTGGAAGCGCATGGCCAGCTCCTTCTCCTCCTCGGGTGTGAGGAGGGAGTAGCGGCTGACCTCGTTCATGTAGGCCTGGAGCGGATCGCGCGACGCGACTCCGGACTCGCGTCGGCGCGCGGGGAGCTTGGGACCGACGTCGATGACGATCGGCTCGTCCTCCTCGTCCTCCTCCAGCTTCAGCGCGGCAGCGAGCTCCTCGTCTTCTTCCGCCTTCTCGGGCGCGACGACCTCGTCGGGTTCGAAGCTCCCGTCGCCGGTCTCCGGCGGGGGACTCATGCCTGGACCCGGATCGCGACGGCGAACTGCTCGCCCCGCAGGCTCTCCGTGAGCTGCCACTCGGCCTCACCCGCCGCGAAGCTCGTGGCCAGGACCTCGCCCGCCACCAGCTCGCTGTGGTTGGACAGCGCCGCGCTCAGGGCGTCGCCGCCCGACCAGGTGACCGCGATGCGGTCGTCGTAGGCCAGGTCCTGTGCCTTGCGCAGGCCCTGGATCCGGTTGACCACTTCACGCGCCAGGCCCTCGCTGAGCAGGGC
>JAJDAI010000529.1 GCA_029261955.1 Deltaproteobacteria bacterium
CTCGACGAGCTGGGCATCGCCTGCGAGTGGCGGGTGCTTTCGGCGCACCGCACACCGGCCGAGACCCACGCCTGCGTGACGGGTGCCCGGGACCGCGGCATCCGCGTGGTCATCTGCGCCGCGGGCATGGCCGCGCACCTCGCCGGGGCCGCCGCCGCCGCGACGACCCTGCCCGTGATCGGCGTGCCGGTCGCGGCCAGCTTCGACGGCTTGGACGCGCTGCTCGCCACCGTGCAGATGCCCCCCGGCATCCCGGTCGCGACGGTGGCCGTGGGCAAGGCCGGCGCCAAGAACGCCGCGGTGCTCGCCGCCCAGATCCTCGCCCTGTCGGACCCGGCGCTGGCGATTCGGCTCGAAGAGGACCGCGCCGCGATGCGCGAGAAGGTCCTCGCCGCGGACGCGGAGCTCCAGAAGCGCTGAGCCGTGCGATCCATCGACGATCCCGCGGACGTGGCCGAAGCGGTCCGCGTGCTGCGCGGCGGCGGCCTGCTCGTCTACCCGACCGAGACGGTCTACGGCATCGGCTGCGCGCTCTCGGCCGGCGAGCCGGGCATCGAGGCCGTTCGCCAGGCGAAGGGGAGTCCTCGCGGTCGCCCCTTCCTCGTGCTGGCTGCCTCGGCCGAGGCCGCCTTCGGTTTGTGGGAGCCCGTGCCCGCTCGCGCGCGTGAGCTGGCGGCCGAGCACTGGCCGGGGCCCCTCACCCTGATCGGCCCCGCGCGCTCGGGCATGCCCCCGACCCTGCTCGGCCGTCGCTTGGGCTTCGACACCCTGTCCGTGCGCGTGCCCGGCCTCCCGTCCCTCCTGGCCCTGCTCGACGAGCTCGGCGAACCCCTGCTGTCCACGTCGGCGAACCGCGCCGGGGGCCGTCCCCCGCGCTCCTTCGACGAACTCGACCCCGCGCTTCCCTGCGACTTCGCGCTCGACGGCGGCCGCTGCCCCGGGGGCGTGCCCTCGACCCTGCTCTCGCTCGTCGACGAGCCGCCGGTGGTGCTGCGCGGTGGCGCCATCCCCGACCCCTTCTAGGGCCCTCGCAGCCGCGCCTGTCCGGGCACCTTCGGGGGCTTCGCAGGGTGGGCTTGCGCGCAGCGGAGCCTGAACCGACAATCCCCGTCCCTCGTTCCAGGAACCCGCCGACATGTCCGACTACGATCACGCCGCAATCGAAGCGAAGTGGCAGGCCCGCTGGGCCGAGCAGCGCACCTTCGCCGCGCCGCCGCCCTCCGAGAAGCCCAAGTACTACATGCTCGAGATGTTCCCGTACCCCAGCGGCAAGCTGCACATGGGGCACGTTCGGAACTACTCGATCGGGGACGTCGTCGCGAGGATCAAGCGGGCCCGCGGCTACGACGTGCTGCACCCCATGGGCTGGGATGCCTTCGGGCTGCCGGCCGAGCAGGCCGCCATCAAGCACGGCACGCACCCGGCGAAGTGGACGCGCGAGAACATCGCCTTCATGCGCGCCCAGCTGAAGTCGCTGGGCTTCAGCTACGACTGGGACCGCGAGTTCGCCACCTGCGACCCGGAGTACTACCGCTGGGAGCAGCAGATCTTCTTGAAGATGGTCGAGAAGGGCCTCGCCTACAAGAAGACCGCCCTGGTCAACTGGTCGCCCACCTCGGGCGTGCTGGCCAACGAGCAGGTGGTCGATGGCTGCGACTGGCGAACCGGCGAGCCGGTCGTCCAGAAGGAGCTGCCGCAGTGGTATCTGCGCATCACCGACTACGCGCAGGAGCTGCTGGACAGCCTGGGCACGCTCGACGGCTGGCCGCACGCGGTCAAGGCGCAGCAGGAAGCCTGGATCGGCCGCAGCGTCGGCGCGGAGATCCACTTCGAGGTCGAGGGCGAGGACGAGAAGCTGGTGGTCTTCACCACGCGGCCCGACACGCTCTACGGCTGCACCTTCATGTCCCTCGCGCCCGAGCACCCCTGGACCCGGCGTCTGGCCGCCGGCACCGAGCAGGAGGCCGAGGTCAACGCCTTCGTCGATGAGATGGGCACGACCGAGAAGGCCGCGCGCATGGACGAGAAGACCGAGAAGCGCGGCGTCTTCGTGGGTCGCTACGCCATCAACCCGGTCAACGGGCGGCGGGTGCCGATCTACACCGCGAACTTCGTGCTGGCGGACTACGGCACCGGCGCGGTCATGGCGGTGCCGGCGCACGATCAGCGCGACTGGGACTTCGCCACGAAGTACGGCATCGACAAGGTCCAGGTCATCGCGCCCGAGGGTGAGGCGGACTGGTCCCTGGAGGAGTCGGCCTGGACGGGCGCGGGCGCGCTCGTGAACTCCGGTGATCACGACGGCATCTCCAACGAGGACGGCAAGCAGGCGGTCATCGACGAGCTGACCGGGGCGGGCACCGGCAGCGCCACCATCAACTTCCGGCTGCGCGACTGGCTGCTGAGCCGTCAGCGCTACTGGGGCTGCCCGGTCCCGATCATCTACTGCCCGGACTGCGGCACGGTGCCCGTGCCGGACGACCAGCTGCCCGTGGTGCTGCCCGAGGACACCGACTTCGACGTGCAGGACCCGCGCTCCCCGCTGGAGCGCACCGAGTCCTTCGTCAACACGACCTGCCCCCGCTGCGGCGTGGCGGCGAAGCGCGACACCGACACCTTC
>JAJDAI010000530.1 GCA_029261955.1 Deltaproteobacteria bacterium
TCTACCGCGAGGACGCGGCGCTCTCGGTGCTCTTCGTCAGCGACGAAGACGACGGCTCGCCCTTCCCCGTGCGCGACTGGCTCGACGCCTTCTGGGACATCAAGGGGCAGCGGGACCGCGACACCTTCACCGCCTCCGCCCTGACCGGCGTGCACCCGGTGACGCTCCAGCCCGACACCTGCGGGCGGGAGCCCGACGACGTCTTCGCCGGCGCCGACGACGCCCCGCGCTACTGGGACCTCGTGAACCAGACCGGCGGCGTCATTCGCTCCATCTGCGAGACGGACTTCAGCACGATCGTCAACGAGATCGGCCTGAGCGTGTCCGGCCTCAAGGATCGCTTCGACCTGGCGGGCAGCCCGCGCGACGGCTTGGTGGAGCTGACGATGTGGATCCCCGGTACGCCCGAGTTCCTGGGGGACGGCACGCCCATCCCGCCCGAGGGGCTCGAGGACGGCTCCTACCCCTGGATCATCGAGAACGACGAGCAGACGGCCTGGATCCGCTTCACGGACCTGGAGTCGCTGCCGCCCATCAACGCGCGCATGATCGCGACGTACGAGGACCCCCAATACCGTGGCTTCTAGGCTCCTCTTCGCCGCCTTCCTGCTCTGTTCCCTCGCCGGCTGCGAGACGGACGAGCTGCAGTGCGATGCCCCGCTCGACTGCTACGACCAGGACACCTCGGGGCTGACCCGGATCTGGGAGTGCAGCACCGAGGGCATCTGCGAGGCGACGCCTTGCGAGACCTCCCCCGACTGCCCCATCAACTACGCGTGCCAGGAGCTCCCTCCGGATCCGGATGACGAGGACGCGACCCCCGACGACAACCCGCCGCGCTTCTGCGCCGAGGGCTGCACCCGGGACACCGACTGCCGCGCGGACGAGTTCTGCGGCAACGGCACCTGCGAAGAGCGCCCCTGCCGATCGGGCAACCTCGACTGCGAGCTGGCCGAGGTCTGCGACGCCGCTTCGGGCGAGTGCGTGGACGCCGGGCACCCCTACTGCTTCGAGTGCGACCCCTTCCTGAACGACCTCTACCCGCCTGGGGCCTGCGTCATCACCTCGGCCTCGCACCCGACCTGCGGCTCGGGGAACTTCTGCTGGGGCTTCTTCAACGGCCCCAGCTGCGGCACCGCCTGCGAGGGCAACGCCGACTGCCCCGGCGGCTTCACCTGCGGATACGCCCTGCGGTCGATGCCCGGCTGCCCCGACGGATGGCAGCTGCTCGGGCCCTTCTGCGGCTCCGACCTCTGCAACGCCAACCTGTAGAGCAACCATGAGCCTCGGCTCGATCCTCAGCCTCGCGCTGCGCGCGTCCTGGCAGATCCCGACCAAGGCCCAGGGCGACCCCCGCGGGCGGGACCCGCAGGCTGCGGTGGGCCTGGAGTGCAGGCGCTCGCTGGTCCTTCGCCCCGAGGCGCTGCGGGCCTACGAGCTCAACACGGGTCTGGAGGGCACGGGGCTCGGCAGCCTCTTCTGGCTCGAGACGCCCTTCTTCGACCTGATGGGGCACATCAGCTCGTCGCGGGCCTACCCCTTCAGCGCCTTCGGCCAGATCCACCTGCGCCAGGTGCTGCAGCAGCCCGCCCCGGTGCACCCCGAGGGCACCGTGCAGCTGGGGTGCCGCGTGGAGGCTGTGCGATCGACGGACAAGGGCTGGGAGTCCGACTACGCGCTGACGGTCGATCGGGACGGCGAGCGCCTCTGGGGTGGCGTCGCGACCCTGCTCTCCCGAGGTCCCCGCTCCGGTGGCAAGCGTGACCGGCCCCAGCCGGTCCCGGCTCCGACCGATGCCCCCCGCTTCGCTGCGCCGGCGAACACCGGCGTCGCCTACGCGAAGGTCAGCGGCGACTGGAACCCGCACCACCTCTGGCCCTGGACGGCGCGCCCCCTGGGCTACAAGCGCCCCATCGCGCAGGGCATGTGGACGCTGGCGCGGGCGGTCGGGCTCCTGGGGCTGGACGGCTTGGGAGCCAGCCGGGTCGAGACGACCTGGAAGCTGCCGCTGCTGCTGCCGGGCGAGGTCTCGGTGGTGGGGGACGGCGACGGCTTCCGGGTGATCGACAGCGCGACCTCGGCGCCCTACCTGATCGGCAGCGCGACGATCGGCTAGAGCCCGGGGTGCCGGAGCGTGAGCAGCTGGCGCGCCGGGACGTCCTCGAGCTCGGTGGTCGCGCCGTCGGGCCAGGTGATCACCAGGCGGTCGACGAAGTCCGCGTCCCCGGTGCCCACGTGGAAGCGTGAGGGCCCCTGAGCGAAGCCGCGCACCGCCTGGAGCTCCTGCATCTCGGGCCGCCCGTCGATCTCGATGTCGAGGCGCGCGCCCCAGGCCTCGCTGTTGGACGCCGGGCCGACGAGCTCGATCTCGAGCCAGCCGTTCGCGCCGCAGCGGTTCATCCAGAGCTTCGGCGGGCCCGTGTTGCCGGCGGTGAGGATGTCGAGGTAGCCGTCCCCGTCGAAGTCGGCCGACACCAGCCCGTAGTGCTCCTCGGTGTCCCCGAAGCCGAGCTCGGCGCTGCGGTCTTCGAAGTGCAGTTGGCCCGCCTCCGAGCGGCTGCCGCTCCAGATCGTGTCGGGCTGGTCGACGAAGCTGGCGCCTGGACCCTCGCCGCCCACGGCGCCGCCCGCGGTCACCGCGTCCACGACGCCGTCGTTGTCCAGATCCAGGAGCTCGAGGGACCAGAAGATGAGGTAGTCGGCTCCGGCGGGGGCCAGGCCCAGCGGCAGGCCACCCTCGATGTAGCCGCCCTCGCCGTCGGAGATCAGGCAGGCCAGCGGGCCG
>JAJDAI010000054.1 GCA_029261955.1 Deltaproteobacteria bacterium
CCGCAATGACCCCTGCCCCTGCGGCAGCGGGAAGAAGTACAAGAGCTGCCACTGGGGCCAGACGCCCGACGAGGTGGAGTCGGGGCCCCCGTCCCGTACCGTGCCGACGGTGATCGCCGTGCTCGGCCTGATCGCGGCCGCGGCGGCCTGGATGGCCAAGGGCTGGGGCTTCGGGCTGACCGTCGCCGTCACCTTCGCGCTCTTCCTCGGCGGCTACATGGTGCTGCGCAACCCGCCGCCGCCCGATCCGTCCAAGAAGGACTCGGGCGCGATCAACTTCGGGAACTAGCGGCCACTCGCCACCCGATCGGCCCCCTGGGCCCGATCGCTCGAGTCGCTACTGCGGGAAGACGCAGGGCCCGCCGCAGGTGTCCGTCACGCGGCCGTCCGGCTGCCAGAAGGCGTCCAGTTGCTCGACCGTCGCGTCGAGGTGCCGCTGGTCGCCGTGCGCGTCGTTGTCGTCCTCGGGCGGGTTGTTCCCCGAAGGCGCGGGCACCCCGCCGGTGTCGTAGTAGACGTAGGCCGACTCCAGCGGTCCCGCTTCGGTCGGCACCCCCCACACATCGAAGAGCCCGGGCGCGAGCTGCGGGATGCCCAGCTCCCGCACCGCCATGTCCGAGGCGATGTTGGGCACCTGGGAGTCGTGCAGCGCGACCTGGTAGAGGATCTGCTTCGGCGGCGTGCCGGGCAGCGGGTCCTTGAGGATGTGGCGCATGAAGGGGGCCGGCTCAGCGAAGTCCCACATGGAGATCATCACCGACATCAGGACCTCGCGGTCGATGCGGCGCGGGTACCAGACGCGGTAGATGAGCTCGTACTCGTGGAAGTCCACGGAGCGGCCGATCATCGTCGGGTAGTTGATGCCGCCCACCAGCAGCGCGCCCTTGCCGATGTCCGGCGACAGCGCCATCAGCGTGCCGCCGAAGATGCCGCCCTGCGAGATGCCCAGGTAGTAGGACTCGCCCTCGTCGATGACGGGTTCGCCCTCGATCATCAGCTCCGGCAGCGTGCGGCAGACGCCCTTGAAGGTCCGCGTCAGCACCAGGAAGTTGACCATGCCCTGCATGAGCCGCTCGCCCACGGCGGGGAACTCGCCCACGTTGCTCAGCGCCCGGCCCACCGCGACGAGGTCGTCGTCGGACATGCCGTGCCAGTCGGTGGCGACCGAGACCATGCCCAGGTCCTGGGTCAGGCGCCGCAGGTAGCCGCCGCCGCCTTCGCCGACCGCGGAGCCCATGAGGCCGTGGCCGAAGGTGAGCAGGCGTCCGGGCTCGGCGTCGGGCGCCGCGAGCACGCGGGGGATGAGCAGCGTGAAGGGAGCCTCGGCCCAGCCCTGGAACGCGGGCACGCCGTCGTCGCCCCAGACCGCGTGGGCGGGGCTGTCGTCGCTGTCCATGTAGAGGGGGATGGTGAAGGTGCCGTCCACGCGGCGGTAGGTGCGGTCGTCGACGTCGTCCTGCACGTTCGTCACGGTGCAGCCGATGCCGTCGCCCACCCGCTCCAGCGCGTCGTCCCGCAGGCCGAGCATCGGGCGGAGGAGGTTGTCCTCCGAGGCGGTGTGGAAGGTCCAGGCCTGCACGAGGCTCGCGCGGTCGACGCCCTCGGCGCTCAGCTTCGTGAACAGATCCTCGTAGCGCGCGCGGCGGGACTCGACCGCGTCGGACGTGGTGATCGTGGCGTCGCGAAGGGCCTTGAAGACCGGGGTGGCCTCGGCCGAGCTGCCGTCCGCCAGCACGATGTTGCGCAGGGCGACGCCGTAGCTGTGGTCCGTCTCCAGGCGCGCCGCGGGGCGCAGGTAGACCACGCCGGGAGCCGGGAAGGACGCGCTGTCGTCCTCGTGCCCGCGCGCGTCGATCTCGACCCAGTGCGGAACGCGCTCGCCGGTGGTCAGGTCGAGCAGGATGGTCGCGCTGTCGTCCGCCAGGCTCTGGTCGAATTCCCCCTGCTTCGCGAGGCCGGGGGTCGCGTCCACGTCGAGGTCCGGGCGGAAGGCCGTGAGGATCTGGGACGCGGGGGAGAAGCCGTCGCGGTAGCTGTAGGCGCTGACGTCGAAGGCGTCGCCCTCGAAGTTGAGCGGCATCGCGGCCGGGTCGTACTGCAGGCGCTTGCCCGTGACCGTGCTCGCGTCGTCCACCAGCCAGCGGTCCGAGGGCCAGGGCAGCATGTCGTGCAAGGGACTCAGGCCTTCGCCGACCGAGTTGATGAGGACGTCGATGGGCGGCGGGCTGTCGTCGTCTGCGGCGGGGCAGGCGAGCAGCGGCAGGAGCAGGAGCAAGGCGATCTGGCGCACGGGGCCTCCGATGAGGGCGGCATCCTACCGGGGGCCGAGGGGCGGGGGACAGCCGAATCAGGGCGGCGATCGCCCGGGCGACACCCCCGGTCCGATGCGGCATGCTCCCCGGGTGCGCCTGCTCGCCCTGCTCCTGATCCCCCTGCTCCAGGCCTGTCCGCCCTCGCGCTGCGACGCCGACGGCGACGGTGTGGAGGCCCTTCGCTGCGAGGGCGAGGACTGCAACGACGCCAGCGCGGCGGCCTTTCCCGGCGGGGACGAGGTCTGCGACGGGGTCGACAACGACTGCGACGGATCCATCGACGGCGACGACGCGAGCGGCCAACCCACCTGGTTCCGGGACGCCGACGGCGACCTGTTCGGGGACTCGGGCGACACCCTGTCCACCTGCAGCCGCCCGGCGGGCTACGTCGCCGAAGCGGGGGACTGCGACGACACGCGCACCCTCGTGCACCCCCTCGCAACCGAGGTCTGCAACGGCGTGGACGACGACTGCGACGGCTCCGTCGACGGGCCCGACGCCGCCCTCCCGAGCATCTGGTACGCGGATGCGGACGGCGACGGCTGGGGCGACGCGAGCGCCCCCACCGAGTCCTGCGTCCAGCCGCCTGGCACCGCGGATGCGGCCGGGGACTGCGACGACGGCGACCCGGAGGCCTACCCGGGCGCGCCCGAGTTCTGTGACGGCGTCGACACCGACTGCGACGGCGTGCTCGACGGCACCTGGTTCCGCGACGCCGACGAGGACGGCTTCGGCGACGCGTCCCAGCCCACCGACGCCTGCTTGCCCCCCGCCGGCTACGTCGAGGACGCCACCGACTGCGACGACGCTGCTGGAGCCACCTGGCCCGGCGCGCCCGAGCTCTGCGGCGACGGGGCCGACAACGACTGCGTGTCTGGCCACGACGGCAGCTGCGGCTCCGTGGGCGCCTACACCCACGCCGAGCTTCCGCGCCTGCTGGACGGGAGCGAGCACCTCGTCGAAGGCATCGGCATGGCGAGCGGCGACTTCGACGGGGACGGCGTCGACGACCTCGCCGTCGCCCACCTGGGCCCCGACGAGGTCGTGATCTACCGCGGCCCCTTCAGCCGCGACCAGCCCCCCACCGAGCTGATCCGCCTGCCGGATCCCGAGGGCAGCTCCCCCGGCGGCTTCGGCTCGACCCTGCTCGGGGCGGATGTCGACGGCGACGGCCAGGACGATCTCCTCATCACCCGCAGCCACCCGGCCAGCCTCTCCGGCGAGCAGAGCGTGACCCTGCACCTCGGCCCCCTGGTGGACGCCGACGCCGACGCGGTGCTGCGCGCCGAAGGGGTCTTCGGCTTCGGCCACGCGCTGGCCCTGCTGCCCGACACCACCGGCGACGGCCTGCCCGATCTCGCGGTCTCCCTGCTGGACGAGTACCCGGCGAGCGGCTGGTGGAGCGGCGGGCTCTACATCTTCGCTGGACCGCTGGAGGGGGACCTCACGCTCGACGACGCGGTGGGCTCGCTTGCGGGCTGGACGGGCGGGCTCGGCTGGAGCCTCCAGGCCGGGGACTTCGACGGGGACGGGCTCTCCGACCTGGCCGCCGGCGTGCCCGCGAGCTCCGGGCAGACCGGGCACGTGGTCGTGCTGGCCGGCCCCCTGACCGGGGACCTGGGGGAGCGCCTTGTCGGGACGGTGCTCGGCCCCGACGAGGGCAGCCACTTCGGCGGAGGCCTCGGCCTCGTCGGCGATCAGCTCCTGGTGGGGGGCCTCTGGACGGGCACCGCGGCGCCGGCGGCCTGGCTCGCGGAGCTGCCCTGGGACGGCGCCGAGCTGAACGCCGAGCTGCCGATCACGTCCGGCGCGCTGGGGATCGGGGCCAGCTCGGGGCTCGGCCCCATCGCCGCCCGCGACCTGGGCGACTTCGACGGCGACGGCGCCGCCGATCTGGTGCTGGCCGCGACCAACCCGAGCTCCACCGGCGGGACCCTGGCGATCCGGCCGACCTTCCTGGACGAGCCCGGCTCGCCCATCACGAGCCTCGTCGGCCCGGGATGGCCCGCCTGGCCCGGCTGGTTGCACGCGCCCGGCGACCTGGACGGGGACGGCTTCGACGACGTGCTCCTCTGCCTCGTCCAGGGCTACGAGCAGGACGGCCAGGGGCTCGGCGTGCTCTGGGGCGGCCCGGGCCTCTGAACATGGGCACCCCCCTCGACGAACGCCGGCTGCGCGCCGCCTGGGTCCTCGGCTGGGTGGGCACGCTCGGCCTGCCGCTCGGCGCGGGCCTGCTCCTGGGCTTCTGGACGGCCGAGGCCGGCATCCCCTGGATCCCCGACGCCCTGGAGGCCCTGCTGGCCCTGCTGGCGACCTCGATCCTGGCCCTGTTCGCCAGCCTCCGCCTCGAACGCCGGCACCGCGACCCCATCCACGGCCGCCCGCGCAGGCGGATCCTGGTCTTCCTCGTGGTCGCCCTGATCCTCGGCGGCGGCTACCTGGCCAGCGAAGGCTCCCGCGCTCCCAGCCGCCTGACCTCCCTCAGCTCCGCCGAGCGTGCCGACGCCTTCGCCCTGGACCTCGAGCACTACCGCGAGTGGTCGCGCGGCCTCGATCGCGAGGTGTCCCGCCTGGCCGCCAGCCCCCTCTTCGCCAGCGAGCACGTGCTCACCCCGGACGAGGAGGCCCGGCTGCTGGCCTCGTGGACCGCGGTGCTCGAGCGCACGGCCAGCCTCGACGGCCTGCGCCTGTTCTGGGAGGACTGGTACCGCTTCGACGCCGCCCGCGCCCAGCGGCCCGAGCTGCTCCGGGCCTTCCTGCTCAGCTTCGCCGCCGAGCTGTCGCTCTTCGAAGCCGGCACCCGCCTCACCGCCGCGGTGCGCCAGAACAAGAACGCCCGCAAGTTCCTCGACACCCCACACGAGGGCCTGCCGGAGTTCACCTACAGCCGCTACTCCGAGGCCATCGAGGGCATGAAGGACCAGGCCCGCGTGCTCGGCGGCGCGCAGTACCTCGCCTTGATGGAGCGCCTCAACTGGTTCCCCGAGGTGCGCGCCCTGGGCCTGACCTCGCTGTGGACCGACTGCTCCGATCGGGTCGAGGCCCTGGCCGATCGGGGCTTGCTCGACCGCGCCGCGATGACGCTCGCGGGCGACGCCCAGGCCCTGCGCCGCACCGTGCGCCGCGCGTGGTTGCCGGCCCAGAAGGAGGTCGCAGAGATCTTCGGGGACACGAAGTTCCGCCGGATCGGCTGGTACCTCATCACGCCCGAGCAGGTGGCCGAGATGGACCCCGAGCTGGAGCCGGGCGACCTGCTGACCACCCGCAAGAACTGGTACCTCAGCAACGTCGGCCTCCCGGGCTGGTGGCCGCACGGGATCCTCTACCTGGGCGCCCCCACGAAGCTGGCCGCCTGGGCCGATCACCCGGACGTGGCCGCCCTGATCACCGAGCTGAATGGGGCCCCGATCCCCTTCGACGCCTACATGGCGAAGCGCTTCCCGCACTGGTGGCTGCGCTACCGGCTGGGCGACGACGGGCACCCCTACCGCCTGCTGGAGGCCTACAACCCCGGGGTGGTGCTGACGACCCTGGAGCACTCCGCCGGGGACTCCCTGGCTGCGCTGCGCCCCAGGCTCGACCGCCGCGCGAAGGCGCAGGCCATCATCGAGGCCTTCCGGCACCTCGGAAAGCCCTACGACTTCGACTTCGACTTCGCGACGGACCACGCCCTGGTCTGCACCGAGGTCCTGTTCCGCGCCTACCGGCCCGCCGTGGGCAAGGAGGGCCTGCACCTGCCCACCCTCGACGTCGCCGGGCGCCAGACGCTGTCCGCCAACGAGATCGTGCGGCGCTTCGCCGAGGAGGAGGCCGCGGGCGGCCAGCTCGAGTTCGTGCTCTTCTACGACGCGGACGAGCGGGCCCAGGTCTCGCGCCGCTCCACCCTGGAGGCCTTCTTGAGTTCCCACGAACGCGGCATGCTCCACCGATGAGCGCCCTGCGGCCCATGACGAAGGAGGGCTACCAGGCCCTCTCCGACGAGATCGATCGCCTGTGGCACGAGGAGCGCCCCATGGTCACGGCCGAGGTCTCCCGCGCAGCGGAGATGGGCGATCGCAGCGAGAACGCCGCCTACATCTACGGCAAGAAGCGCCTGCGGGCCATCGACTCGCGCTTGCGCTACCTGCGCCGGAAGATCGAGCTCGTGCAGCCCGTCGACCTCGCGCTGCTCCCCCCCGTCGACCACATCAAGTGGGGCGCCATCGTGCTCGTCGAGCACGAGGACGGCACCCAGAAGACCTGGCGGATCGTGGACAAGGACGAGTCCGAGCCGAAGAGCGGTCGCATCTCCGCCCAGTCCCCCGTCGGCCGGGCCCTGCTCGGCAAGCGGGCCGAGGACGTCATCGAGGTGAGCACGCCGGGCGGCGGGGTCGAATACGAGGTCCTCGAGGTGCGCTACGGGCTCGACGGGCCCTGACCCCCGTTCTGCTCGCGGTGGATTCGCTTTTCTGAACGCTCAAGCCCTCGGCCGGTCTGCCGATGAGGGCCCCATGAGCGCGTCCCTGGCCGAAGTCATGACCGACTCCCTCCGCATCGACCCGCGGGTCGAGCTGGCGGGGCTGCGAGGCCGGCGAAGCGACCGGGGGCCGCTGCCCAAGGTGCGGCTGCACCTCCGCGGGCTCTCCCTGGTGGGCGAGGACCTCGCCCGCCTCGACTTCTCTGGCGCCGACCTCGCGGGCTGCGACCTGAGCAACGCCGATCTGCGCGGGGCGCGATTCGTGGGGGCCACCCTGCGCGGGGCCATCCTCTACGGCGCCCTGCTCGACGGCTGCGAGCTGCTGGCCGCGGACCTGCGCGACGCCGATCTCAGCGAGGCGCACCTGGAGCAGGCCGGCTTCGGCAAGGCCGACCTCACCGGCGCGACGCTCTTCGGCGTCAAGGCCCGCGGGGCCTCCTTCACCAGCGCGACCCTGCGCGGCGCGGACCTGCGGGCCTCCGATCTGCGCGAGTCGCGGCTGCTCGCGGCGGACCTCGGGGGCGCGAACTTCGACCAGGCGGACCTGCGCGAAGCCGACCTCAGCGAGTCCGCGGTGCAAGGCGCCTCCTTCGCCAGCACCGACCTGCGCGCGGCCCGGCTGCGCCACCTCGAGGGCTACCGGAGCGCCGGCTGGGTCGGCGCCGACGTGCGCGACGTCGACTGGTCCGGGGGTTGGCTGCTGCGGCGGCACGTGCTCGACGAGAACTTCCTGGACGAGTTCAAGCGGCAGGGGCCCGCCTACCGCGTGGCCTACTGGCTGTGGTGGGTGACCAGCGACTGCGGCCGCAGCATCTCGCGCTGGGGAGGCTGGACCCTGGTGGTCGCGCTGCTCTACGGGGTCGCCTTCCGCTTCGTGGAGCTGGACTACGGCGCCCACGAGACCAGCCTCTCCGCCGTCTACTACTCCATCGTCACCTTCACCACGCTGGGCTACGGCGACGTCCTGCCGGTGAGCAACGCAGCGAAGATGCTGGCCTTGAGCGAGGTGGTGCTGGGCTACGTCAGCCTCGGCGGCCTGCTGAGCATCCTCAGCAACAAGCTCGCCCGGCGCGCCGACTGATGTTTGGATTCCTCAAGAAGAAGCGGGTCGACCCGCACGCGCAGCTGCGCGCCGCCCTCGGCGATCACGCGCTGCCGTCCTTCCCCGGCATCGTCATGGAGGTGCTGCGCGAGCTGCGGGACCCCGGTGGATCGGCGGCCTCGGTCGCCCGCATCGTGGCCGCGGATCCGGCCCTGACCGTGAAGCTGCTCAAGCTGGCCAACACCGGCGCGGGCGCCGTGCGGCGCATCGACAGCGTGCAGCAGGCCATCGCCCTGGCCGGCATGGCCTCCGTGGAGTCTCTGGTCCTGGCCGTGGGGGTGCGCGAGGCGCTGCCCACCTCGGATGCCCCCGGCTTCGAGTCCCGCCGCTTCTGGCGTGCCTCCGCCCGGCGGGCCGCCACCGCCTCCTCCTTCGCCCGGGTCCTGCACCCGGCGACGGCCATGCAGAGCTTCACCGCGTCCCTGCTCCAGGACATGGCGGTGCCGCTGCTCGCCCACAATCGGCCGGGCGAGTACGGGCCGATCCTGGAGGCCTGGCACAACCGCGAGGCCGAGCTCGATCACCTGGAGAACGAACAGTTCGGCTGGCACCACGGCGAGGTCGCGACCTGGCTCTGCGACGAGTGGGGCCTGCCCGAGCGGCTGGCCGAGGTCATCGGCGAGCACCACGGCGAGCGGGGCGCAGCGCCTCCGGCCGTGCACCTCGTGTCTCACATCCGCGAGACGGACGAGCACCCCGAGATCGATGCGCTGGTCGCCGCTGCGGAGCGCGCGGGGCTGAGCGCCGACCGCACCGTCGGCCTCGTCACCGAGGCCTGGAACGAGGCCGACTCCCTGGCCGAGCTCTTCGCCGCCTAGGAGCTGCTACAGCCCCCGCCAGGTCGGCGATCCGCCGGACCAGTACACGCCCAGGACCTCGCCCTTGATGGTCTGGCGCCCCACGAAGCCGAAGCTGCGCCCGTCCTTGCTGTTGCCGCGGTTGTCGCCCAGGACGAGGTAGTCGTCGGCGCCGAGCGTCACGGGGCCGAGGTCGGGGCCGCCGCCGTGCTCCAGCCGCAGCGCGTGCGCTTCGCCGCCCAGGTCCTCAGTCCACCGGCCGCGCGCTCCGTGCACGGGCACCAGGTCGTCCTCGATCCAGAGCCGGCCTCGCCGCACGGCCACCGTCTGGCCGGGTGTCGCGACGACCCGCTTGAGCAGCGTCACGCCGTCCTCGGGGGACTCCAGCACCACGACGTCCCCGCCCTGGGGGCTGGCGAAGGCCGCGACCTCCCCCACGATCGGCAGCCGCAGCCCGTAGGCCAGCTTGTTGACGACCACCCGGTCGCCGACCTCGACGCTCGGCTCCATGGACCCCGTGGGCACGTGGTAGTGGTCGGCGAGCGAGGTGCGGGCGGACAGCACGATGACGACGGCGAGCAGCGCGCCGACCAGATCGGGCGCGAAGCGCTTGAATCGCGGAGGGAGGGAAGGGGGCACGGGCACGGCTCCGGTGGGATGGGGTCAGGACATCACCTGATGCCCTGACCCCATCCGAACGGCCAGGGGGTCAGGACACTCAGCAGACCCGCCGCGCCCGGGGCTCATTCCCTCAGAAGCGGCCGAACACCAGCACGCCGCTCGGCTGCGGCACCAGCGCCAGCGCGCGCACCGGCCCGGCCCGAGGAGCCAGGGAGAACGCGTCGCTCGCGCCGATCAAGCCACCGATCGTCATCGGCAGGAACCACAGCGCTCCGAAGCCGCCCATCGTCAGGTTCACCGCCGCCGACCAGGTCGCGGCCACGCCGAGCTCCGT
>JAJDAI010000531.1 GCA_029261955.1 Deltaproteobacteria bacterium
CTCCCTCCCTTTGACCTGCACCGGCCGACGACCCCCGAGGACGCCGCGTCCCTGCTCGCCCGCTTCGGCGACGACGCGGACGTGGTGGCCGGCGGCACGGACCTGCTGCCCAACTACAAGAACCGCCTCAACAACAAGCCGCACGTCGTCTCGTTGAACCGCGTTCAGGGGATGAAGGAGCTGAGCGCCACCCGCATCGGCGCCCTGACCCGCCTGGTGGACCTGGAGCGGAGCGAACTGATCGCCGAGCAGCTCCCGGTGCTGGCGGAGACGGCCCGCGCCATCTCCTCGCCGCCGCTGCGCGAGCAGGGAACCGTCGGCGGCAACCTGATGCTCGACACGCGCTGCCACTGGTTCAACCAGGCGCCGATGTGGCGGGCCAGCCGCGACTTCTGCCTGAAGGCCGACGGCACCCAGTGCCTGGTGGTGCCCGCGAGTGAGGACCACTGCTACGCCACCTACTGCGGCGAGCTGGCGGCGGCCTTCCTGGTCCTGGGGGCCTCGCTCGAGATCCGCAACGGTGCCGAGGTCCGCTCCGCGCCCATCGACGGCTACTTCGTGGACGAGGGCATCACGCGCTTCGCCGACCGGCGCCCCGGCGATCTGCTCTGCGCGGTGACCGTGCCCGCGGACGCGCCCAGCTGGCGCGCGGCCTACCGCAAGCTGCGCATCCGCGACTCCATCGACTTCCCGAGCCTCGGCCTCTGCGTCGGCGTGAAGATGGACGGCGGCACGCTCAGCGAGCTGCGCATCGCCCACACCGCCCTGGCCAGCCGCCCGGTCCTGCTCGACGCCGTCTGCGCGGACTTCGTCGGCCGCGAGGCCAACGCCGAGCTCGCCGCAGAGATCGGCAAGGCGGCCAGCAAGGCCTGCACCGCCTACCGCAACGTGCCTCTGGACCCGAAGTACCGCCGCAAGATGGTCGCGGTCTTCGTGCGCCGCCTGCTGGCCCAGGTCGAGCCGGCCTTCGGATGAGCGAACAGGAGCTGACCGAAGAGGAGCTCGAGCGGCTCGACCGCGCGCTCCGAGACGAGCCGGGCCTGGACGAGGACCCCGAGGAGCTGGACCAGCCCGCGAGCGACGCGATCCTCGGCGCCAGCAAGCCGCCCCCGGATCTGCGCATCGAGTTCACCGAAGAGGAGGAGCCCGAGGACGTCTGGCTTCCCGTCTCGGACCTCGGGAGCCCCGACGTCGAGGTGAACCCGGCCGTCGAGCAGACGGAGGAGCGCAGCGAAGACGTCTGGGCTGCCGTCGACGACGCCGATGAGCCGGACGTCGCCCTGGCCACGCAGCTGGAGGAGGACGCCGAGGACATCTGGGGCCCCACCGTCAGCGGCGCGCTCCAGTCCGTGTCGAGCCACCGTCGCGAGGTGGGCTTCCAGCTTCCCCGGCGGCCGAAGGCCCTGCCCGAGGCGCCCGCCCCCCGTGTCCTGCCTTGGCGCGGCGCCGCGGAGCTGGTCTCCCCGGCCCTGCCCGATCTGGCCTGCGAGGCCGATCCCTCCGCGACCACCTCGCTGCTGCTGGTCGCCGCCTGGGAGTGGACGGACGAGGCCGAGCGCACGCTGCGCTTTCGCCTGTCCGACAAGGGCGAGCCCCGGAACTGGGACGTCGACGTGCCCCACGAGCCGGTGGTGAAGACCACGGTCCGGCTGCTCGGACAGGAGCACGCGCTCTCGCTGCGCATCGCGGTCGCGCACGACCGGCGAGGCCTGGTTCTGGGGCGCGACCTGCTCGCGGGCCGCTTCCTCGTCGACCCGGCGGCGGACAGCTGGGACTGAACCTAGGGCGCGTCGATCGCGACCACGGCCCCTTCGGTCTGCCAGCGGCCCAGGTCCGATCCGTCCGCCAGCCCGATGCGGCTCAGCACCGCGCCGTTGGCCAGGAAGACATCCGGATCCGCCACCTCGAGGGCGTGCGCGGTGGCGTTGGCGTCGTCGACGAGCCACTCCGTCGCGCACTCGCCCGCGGCGGTGCAGGACGCGAAGGCGCCCTCGTCCCAGGCTGACAGGGCGCCGTCGGCCCGCACGCCCAGGAGCAGGCCCTCCGCGGCGGCGACGTGCTGGAAGATCTCGTCTCCCTCCGCCGCCCCCTGGGCCGCGCCGCTGCTTGCGCTCGCGGCCGCGATGCCGCCCCCGAGGATCGAGTAGACGACGGTGCCGCCGTCGACGGCGACGTTGTCGACCTGGTCCGCCGTCGCGATGAACCAGTTCTCGCCCAGGCCCTGGAGGTTGAGGGACACGAGGCCGTCGGCGAGTCCGGCGACGGCCCGCCCCCCGGCGATGCGCAGCTGCCGGATGTTCGAGTCGCCGCTGGCGTAGCTGTCCAGCACGTCGCCGTTGGTCGGGTCGAGCCGCCGGATGGGGCTGCCGCCGAGCACCAGCGAGCCCTCCGCCGCGTCGATGGCGCCGTCGGAGACGTCGGTGAGGTCGAAGCTCAGGTCCTTCTGCCAGGCGATCTCGCCGGTGCCCGAGTCGAGCGCGAACAGGTTGTTGAAGGCCAGCGCGAAGACCAGGCCCTCGACGGGTCCGGCCAGGTTCGTGACCGTGTCCCCGAGCAGCACGCGATCGGTCCAGATGGCGTCGCCGGTCTCGGCGTCCAGAGCGAGCACCTCCTGGCCGCTGCTGGCGAAGACGTCGCCCCCGCGGGCCAGCACGACCACCGTGGCCGACGCCTCGATCTCCGAGGTCCACAGCGCCGTCGACTCCTCCTCACCCACCGAGAGCCTCACGATCTCGCCCGCGTCCGTGCCCACGAAGAGCGTCGCGCCTTCGGGCGGATCATCGAAGAAGCCGTCGCAGGCGGTCAGCGGGATCAACAGGGCGAGCAGGGCGAGTCGGCGCATGGGGCGGGCACCTCCTTGGTCAGTCAGACGGGGCGGGAGGCCATTCTCTTCACACGAACCTGCAGCCACAAGGGCGAGGCCCGGGGCTCGACTCAGAAACCCGGCACGACGTAGATGCGCCCGTGGTCCTGCGCGCCTTCAAAGGACGCCGCGGCCGCGAGATCCTCCGCGCCGTCCCCGTTCGCGTCGCTCAGTCGGCACAGGCTGCCGCCCAGGAAGTCCCCCTGCGCCTCGCCCTGGATCCAGGCGGACGCGTCGTCGGGGTCCACCGAGCCGGCGGACCACTGGGACAGCGGGCCGTAGAAGATGGCCAGCCGCCCGCTGTCGCCGCCCACGCCATCCCAGCCGGGCGTCGGCACGACGAGGTCCTGCTCCCCGTCCCCATCCAGGTCGAGCAGCGCCCCGCCGGTCCCCGCCCGCTCGCTGACGGCGGCGCCGACGACGAGCATCGAGGCGTGGCTGCTCCAGAGGTAGCCGCTGGGCGCGGTGGTGGCCCCGCTGACGATGGCCAGCAGGCCGCGGTCGTCGTAGCCCTCCTCGCCGCCGATGAGCAGGTCGTCGAAGGGGTCGCCGTCCGCGTCGCCGCTGCCGAGGTACTGGCCCACGTACTCCACCGACGCCTCGGCGCCGTTCATCAGGCCGTCGGCGTCAGTGAAGGACATCGTCGACGGCCAGGTCTCCCGGCCGAAGACGAGCGCCACGCGCCCGGTGTGGGCACTCCAGTTGGGCGATCCGATGGCGATGTCCTGGAGGCCGTCGCCGTTGAAGTCGAAGTCGCCCGCGAGGGCCTCACCCGACTGCTCGTCGTCGATGGTCCCCTCGATCTGGAAGTCGCCGTAGTCGGCCTGGAAGGTGCCCGGCACCCAGCTGGAGCGCCCCAGGAAGACGACGGTGCGGCCGCGCAGGGGGCCGTTGTCCGGCGCCCACCAGGAGCAGGTGAAGCCGAGGTCGCCAATGCCGTCCCCGTCCACGTCCCCCAGCGCCGCGACCGCCTTGCCGCACTGCTCCGTCGGCAGCGAGCCTTCGATGACGATGTCCGCCGAGTTCAGCGGCCAGGGCCCAGGCGGGGCGATGGGGCCACCGAACCACACGTGGACGGAGCCGCGCGGCAGGTCGACCGTGTTGAACATCGGCTTGCCGACGATGAGGTCGTCGAAGCCGTCGCCGTTGACGTCGCCCAGGTCGACGCTCGCGCCCAGGTAGCCGCCATCCTCGTCCCCGTTGATGGTCGCGTGCACGTCCCAGGTGGCCGGGGGGTTGGCGGTGCTGTAGGCAGCGCCGAGCACCAGCTGCACCCGCCCGCGCGCGTCGTCGTAGGCGCCCGTGCCCGTGACGAAGTCGGACAGGCCGTCGCCGTTGAAATCGCCCTCCGTGCCCAGGGAATCGCCCAGCCGCTCCTGCTGGGAGCTGCCGTCGATCTGGGGGCGGAAGAGGCCGACGTCGACGGTGCCGGAGTAGCCGTCGTCCGCGGCGCCCGAGCAGTCGTTGTCGATGCCGTCGGGCACCTCGACCGCGCCGGGGAAGACGGCGGGGTCGTTGTCGTTGCAGTCGCCGTCACAGGCCGGCACGCCGTCCCCGTCGTTGTCCTCGGTGGTGTTCTCGTCCACCTCGCCGTCGCAGTCGTTGTCGAGCTCGTCGCAGAGCTCCGGCGCCCCGGGGCGAATGGTGGCGTCGCCGTCGTTGCAGTCGTCGTCGTAGGTGCCGAAGACCCCGTCCGCGCCGCAGGTCGTGATGACGTCGCCGTCGGCGTCGAAGTCCTCGTCCACCTGGTTGTCGCAGTCGTTGTCGATCGCGTCGCAGACCTCGGCCACCAGCGGGGACACGGTGGGGTCGTCGTCGTCGCAGTCCGGGTCGGGGCCGCAGCCGGGCGAGCCGTCGCCGTCGGCGTCGAAGCCCTCGTCGGTGTCCCCGTCGCAGTCGTTGTCGACGCCGTCGCAGACCTCGACGGTGTCGGGGTGGATGCCGAAGTCGGTGTCGTCGCAGTCGACGTCGCTGCAGTAGCCGTCGCCGTCCGCGTCCGCCTAGGCGCCGTCGTCCGCCGCGCCCGAGCAGTCGTTGTCGAGCCCGTCGCAGATCTCCTCGCCGCCCGGGAAGGACAGCGGGTCGTTGTCGTCGCAGTCCGAGGGGGAGCCGCAGCGGGCCCAGCCGTCCTGGTCGTCGTCCCAGCCCTCATCCACCGCGCCGTCGCAGTCGTTGTCGATCCCGTCGCAGTCCTCGGCCCCCTCGGGGTGGGTCGAGGGATCGAGGTCGTCGCAGTCCTCCGAGGCGATCCAGCCGTCGTTGTCGGCGTCGACGGCGCCGTCGGTTCCGGGGCAGGCGAGCAGGAAAGCGAACAGGAGAGCGAATCGGCGCATGCGCGCAGTCTAGACGCTGGATCGGGGGGAACGAGCGGGGCGGCTGCCGCCCGGCGGCTCAACCCATCGGCGTGGCGAGCTCCACGAGGATCCCGTTGCCATCCCGCAGCCAGGCGACGGTCTGCCCCCAGGGCTGCTCCTTCGGCGGCACGAGCGCGCTCATGCCGGCCTGCACGGCGCGGTCCCAGGCGGCCTGCACGTCGTCGGTGACCAGCCCGATCTCGAAGAGGCGGGGGTTGCCGTCGAACAGCTCGCTCGCCGCCTCGCCCTCGAAGTGGCTGCGCCCGAACTCACGTTCGGCGAAGGACAGCGTCGTGGCGCCGGTCTCGACCTCGGCGTAGGTGCCGCTGTCGTGCAGGAAGCGGCGCTCCAGGCCGAAGGCAGCCTCCCACGCGGCGAGCGTGGCGGGCACGTCGTCGACGTAGAGGATGGTGTAGCCGAGCTTCATGGGGCGCCCCTCAGCGGTCGAGCACGTCCTCGGGACGCGCGATCTTGCCGGCGATCGCCGAGGCCATCACCACCAGCGGGCTCGCGAGGTAGACATCGCCCGGCCCCGAGCGGCCCGGGAAGTTCCGGTTGATGGCGGAGACGGTCACGTTCTCGGCCGAGGACGAGACGCCCGGGCCCGCGTTGATGCAGGCGCCGCAGGACGGATCGATGAGCTGCACGCCCGCCGCCTCGAAGGTCTCGATGTAGCCCTTGCTGCGGGCGTACTCCTTGATCTTCTGGCTGCCGAACTGGATGTAGGCCTGCACGCCGTCAGCCACCCGCTTGCCCTGGGCCACGGCCGGGGTCAGGACCTTCGCGTAGAGGTCCATGTCGGTCATCTTGCCGCCCGTGCACGAGCCGCCGTAGGCGATGTCGATGGCCACGTCGCCGTCCAGCTCCGTCAGCGGCACGCCGTTCCGCGGGTCGCCGGGCGTCGCCACCATCGGCACGATGGCCGACAGGTCGATGTCGAAGCGCGCCGCGTACTCCGCGTCGGGATCCGCCTGGAGGAAGCCGGCCTCGATGGTCGCGCGCTCCAGGCCGGGGCGCACCCGCTGGAGGTACTCCACGACGACCTCGTCGGGCTCGATGATGCCGGTGGTCGCGCCGGCCTCGACCGCCATGTTCGTCAGCGTCGCGCGCTCGTCGAAGTTGAGGTGCGCGAGGCCCGAGCCACCGAACTCCAGCACCTGGCCGATGGCCTTGCTGGCCCGGATGTAGGGCTGCGCCATGATGAAGAGGATGATGTCCTTCGCCGTGACGTCCGCCCGCGGCTTGCCCGTCAGCTCGAAGCGCACCGACTCCGGCACGCGGACGCGCACGTCCTTGGCGTACCAGGCGTTGGCCATGTCGGTGGTGCCCACGCCAAAGGCGAAGCAGCCGAGCACACCGGCGGTGCAGGTGTGGCTGTCGGTGCCCACGACGACCTGCCCCGGCAGGGCCAGGTCCTCGAGCACGGCGTTGTGGCAGATCGCCTCGCTGCCCTTCGTGCCGTCCGCGTTCTGGATCTCGTCGTAGAGGCGGATGCCCTTGGCGTGCGCGAACTCCCGCTGCGTGGTCGCGAGGCCGTCGGCGTGCTCCAGCAGGCCCAGCGCCTTGCGCTCGGGCGGCATGACGTCGCCCAGGAAGGTCAGGTGGTCGCGGAAGGCGTAGACCGACTCGGGGTCCGTGATCTGCGCGTCCTCGCCCAGGGCCTGGGTGAAGAGGGCCGCGCCCATGGCGGTCGTGTAGTCGTGGCTGAAGCGGATGTCCGCGCGGGTGAAGAAGGCATCGCCGGGCTTCACGCCGGGCACGCCCAGGCGGCCGGTCTTGGCGTCGGCGACGGCACGCGAGGCCAGCACCTTCTCGGCCAGGTTCATGGGCCGGGCGGCCGTCTTCAACTCCGGCGGCGTCACCTGCCCCGACAGCCGGGCCTTGTTGTAGTTGAACAGCCCGCCGAAGCGGACGATCTCGGCGGAGATCGGGTCCAGGCCCACCGTGAACTCGTCCAGCGGGATGGACTCGCCGGCCTTGATGCGGTCCAGCAGACCGAAGTCGGCGGAGGTCAGCAGGCCGATGTTCTGGCAGTTCTGCCCGTAGATCTTCTCGACGGAGCGGGCGATGACCAGCTGGGCCCCGGCCCAGAGCTCGGAGTAGGGAGCCGTCTCCCGCGAGCTGCCGCAGCCCTTGCTCTCGCCGGACACGATGACGGAGAAGCCACCGGCACGGATGTCGCCGGGCTTGATCGTGCCGCCGCGCAGCCCCACCAAGGAGTAATGGCCGAGCGTCTCGTCGTAGTAGAAGCAGACCCAGCCGGGCGTCAGCTCGTCCGTGGAGATGTTGTCCACGAGCGGGATCGAGGCGTCCCAGTCCAGGTCCGTTCCGTCGAGCTGCTCGCGCAGCAGGTTGGCGTCATCGGTCAGGAACAGAACGCGGCCCGGGAGGGAAACGCGGTCGGCTCGGCGGGAGATGGGATCGGCCATGGTACGGACTCGCAAGCGCCGCAGGGTCGCGCGCGTGAAGGTGCGTTATCGTTGGGCGTGATCCGCGGTTCCGCTGCCATCCCCGCTCCGCCCGTCCGCCGCTTCGGCGGGCCGCTCACTTACCTCAGGAGCGGGTCGAAGTGAAGTCCCGCCGCACACCCCCGAGCGACGCGCCGGCCCTGCTCGATCGCTTCCACGCCTCGGTGGACCACGGCGACCGCAGGCGCGCCTCACGTCTGCTGCGGCGGCTCGAGGCCGGGGGCGAGCAGCCCGTCGTCGCTCTGGCCCGCTGGCGCCTGCTGACGCTCGACGAGGACCTCGCCCCCGCCCGCAGCGCAGTCGCCTCCTCGGTCCAGCGATACCCCGAGGATCCGGACCTGCAGCACGCCCTCGGCTGGACGCTCCTGGAGCTCAACCACCTCGATGAAGCCCTCGCCCACCTGGAGGAGGCCGTCTACCTCGACGAGTCCTACGCCGACGCCTGGTACGACC
Source organism: Deltaproteobacteria bacterium (assembly GCA_029261955.1). Classification (GTDB taxonomy): domain Bacteria; phylum Myxococcota_A; class UBA796; order UBA9615; family UBA9615; genus CALCXL01. The sequence goes on from JAJDAI010000531.1 coordinate 8,139, forward strand.
TCGCGATCGCCCGGGAACTCGCGGGAGACGAGGCGGGCACGCGCTCCGCCTTCACCCGCGTCTACCGCCTGGACACAGCGCCCGACGCCCCGGCCCTCCGCTTCTCGGAGGACCAGGTCATGGCCTGGGCGGAGCGCGCCTACGAGTCCCTACCCGAGGCCGTGCTGGACGCCGCAGCCTCGCTCCCCGTCTTCGTGCAGGACTATCCAGACCCCTGGATCCTCGAGGCCGCGCCCTGGGATCCCCGGCTCCTGGGGCTGTTCGACGGCCCCACCTGGGCGGAGCTTCAGGGCACCTGGGGCGAGATGCAGAGCACCGCGAACCTCCCCGGCTCCACGGCCCACGTCTACCTCTACCAGCGGAACCTCGAGCGCCTCTTTCCCGACGCCCGCAGCATGGCGGAGCAGGTGCGCATCACGCTGCACCACGAGGTCGGGCACTTCCTGGGCCTCGAAGAGGGCGATCTGAGTTCGAGGGGCCTGGGTTGAAGCCGATCCTCGTCACCGGGTCCACGGGCTTCGTGGGCCGCCACCTCGTGCCCGAGCTGCTGGCCGGGGGCCGGCCCGTCAGGGCGCTGGCGCGCACGCTGGCCCGGGCTCGAGATCTGGCCACCGCCGGAGCCGAGGTGGTGCGGGGGGACCTGCTCGACCCCGAGTCGATGGCTCGTGCCGTGCAGGGCTGTTCAGCCGTGGTCCACCTCGCCGCCGTCGCCGACTCCTCCGACCCCGAACTCAACGAGGCGGTCAACGTCGGCGGCAGCCACACCCTGGTCGCCGCCTGCCTTCAGCACGGCGTCTCCCGCATCATCAACATCAGCTCCACCTGCGCCGGCCGCTCCATGCAGGACGCCTACGGCGAGACCAAGGCCCGCGCCGAAGCCGAGTTCGATCGCGAGGGCCTCGAGGTCACCCACCTGCGCCCCTCGATGATCTACGGCCACGGCAGCGCCGAGTTCGACCTCTTCGCGAAGGTGGTCCACAAGGCCCCGCGCGTGCCCATCCCCGGCGACGGCAGCGCGCGCATCCGGCCGGTCTACGTGCTCGACGCGGTCGCCCTCATCATCGCCGCCCTGGACCGCGACGCCGCCGTGGGCCAGACCTACGACGTCTCGGGACCGGAGCAGATCAGCTTCGACCAGTTCATCGAGTTGCTCGGCGAAGCCCAGGGCCGCCGCGCCCGCCCGCTGCACATCCCGGCGCCGCTCGCGCTCACCGGGGCGCGGATTCTGGGCCGCATCCAGAAACACCCCTTCATCAACGTGGACCAGGTCATGGCCTTCCTGCAGGACACCGTCGTCGACATCGAGCCCGCCCGCCGGGATCTCGCCTTCGACCCCCGTCCCCTCGAAGAAGGCCTGGCTGAGCTGTTCGGAGGTGCGCCTTGAGGTTGCTGCTGCTGGTCCTGCTCCTGCTGCCCGGGCTGGCCTTCGCCGACGACGAGCCCGAAGCCCCCACCGAGACCGAGCCCGAAGCGGGGTCCGAGGCCGATGCACCGTCCGAGGCCCCCGCCCAGCTCGACGCCTTCACGATCCGCCTCATGACTCTGGTCGACCGCTACTACGCGGGCGTGTCCGCCGAGCCCTCGCTCGAGGACCGCGCCTCCGCCCTGGAGTCCATCCGGCTGATGCTGCTCGACGGCGTGGCGCTGCCCCGCGTGACGGCCGCCGTCGAGGACGCGGTGCGCCTGCACACCCCTGGCCGCGTCGTGCCCTTCCACATCGCCGTGCCGCTCCGCGTGCGCCCGGCGGACCCGTCCCCTCCCCTGGGCAAGCGCGTCGACCCGGCGCCCTCCACGGACCTCGCCATTCCCCAGCCGCCGCCCCGCTCCGTCGATCCCGAGCTGGAGGCCAGGCGCGCGGCGCAGCGCGAGGTGGCCCAGGCCCGTCGGACCCGCCTGCGTCTGTACCGCCAGTGGCGCTCCCGCACGAAGGAGAAGCGCACGCTGCTGTCGATCGGCGTCCCGCTCTGGGCCGCGGGCTACAGCCTCGGCTTCGGGGCCGCGGGCATCAACAACCTGCAGGGGCTCGTGAGCCACGAGGTCACCTGGTTCGCGGCGATCCCGCTGGTGGGCAACCTGCTCTACGGCATCGCGACGCAGGGGCTGTACCCCCTGTCGTTCCTCTTCGCGTCGATGGAGATCGCGGGCGCGGCCCTGACGATCGTGTCCTTCGCGCTCAAGGCCGACTGGCCCTACGACCGCGATCCGACCGCGATGAAGATCGGGCGGACCCGCGATGGGCGGACCGCGCTGACGATGGCGCCCCGGCCCCTGGGACTCGGGGGCGCGCTCACCGGCCGCTTCTGACGCCCTCGGGGGAGCGCTGACCTCCTAGAAGAAGGCGTTCAGCCCGGTCACGTGCCGGCCGATGGCCAGCGTGTGGATGTCGTTGGTGCCCTCGTAGGTCTTCACGGACTCGAGGTTCATCATGTGCCGCATGATCGGGTACTCGTCCGTGATGCCCATGGCGCCGTGGATCTCGCGGGAGATGCGCGCGGCGTCGCAGGCGATGCCCACGTTGTTGAGCTTCGCGACCGAGACCTGGATGGGCGTCATCGTGCCCGCGTCCTTCAGCTTGCCGAGGCGCCACGCCAGCATCTGGGCCTTCGTGATCTCCACCGCCATCTCGGCGAGCTTCTTCTGCGTCAGCTGGAACTGACCGATGGGCCGTCCGAACTGCTCTCGCTCCTGGCTGTAGCGCACCGCGGAATCGAAGCAGGCCTGCGCCGCGCCGATGGCGCCCCACGCGATGCCGTAGCGAGCCTGGGTCAGGCAGCTCAGCGGGCCCTTCAAGTTGTTCGGGCTCTTCGCGAGCATCGCGTCGGCGGGCAGCACGCAGTCCTCGAAGACCAGCTCGCCCGTCACGCTCGCGCGCAGCGACCACTTGCCCTTGATCTCGGGGGCCGAGTAGCCGGGGGTGTCCGCCTCGACGATGAAGCCGCGGATCGCGTCCTCGCCGTCCTCCTTCACCTTCGCCCAGACGATCGCCAGGTCGGCGACGCAGGAGTTGGTGATCCACATCTTCGCGCCGCGCAGGATCCAGCCGTCCTTCGTGCGCTCGGCCCGGGTCAGCATGCCGCCCGGGTTGCTGCCGTGGTCGGGCTCGGTCAAGCCGAAGCAGCCGATGAGCTGCCCGCTGGCGAGCTTCGGCAGGTACTTGTTCTTCTGCTCTTCGCTGCCGTACTCGTGGATGGGGTACATCACGAGGCTGCCCTGCACCGACGCAGCCGAGCGCCAACCCGAGTCGCC
>JAJDAI010000532.1 GCA_029261955.1 Deltaproteobacteria bacterium
GATGGTCCAGGGCTCGGCGCTCTCCTTCGTGGCGCCGCTCGTCTGGTTCATCTTGTATTCGAACATCTGGTTGCCGTGCACGCCGAAGACGCGGCCGGTCACCGCCTCGGCGTACTCGCTGGCGAGGAAGACCACCATCGAGCTCACGTGCTCGGGCGTCATGTCGTCGGGCACCATCGAGATGTCCTCGGTCATGCGCGTCTTGGCCACCGGGGCGATGGCGTTGACGCGGATGCCGGCCTTGCGGCCCTCCATCGCCAGGGTGCGCGTGAAGCCCGCCGTGCCCGCCTTCGCGGTGGCGTAGTTGGCCTGGCCGTAGTTGCCGAGCAGGCCGGCCAGCGAGGTGGTGCTGATGATGGAGCCGCCTTCGCCGCGCTCGAGCATGTGGCGCCAGACGGGCTGGGTGACGGCGAAGAGCTGCTTCGTGTGGACCTGCATGACCAGGTCCCACATCGACTCCTCCATCTTGTGGAAGGTCTTGTCCCGCAGGATGCCGGCGTTGTTGACCAGCACGTCGATCTTGCCGAACTGGTCCAGCGCGATCCGCGTGATGTTCGCGCCGCCCTCGACCGTCGCCACGTTGTCGTAGCTGGCCACGGCCTCGCCGCCGGCCTCGCGGATCTCAGCGACCACCTGGTCCGCCATCGCGCTGCCCTGGCCGGAGCCGTCGCGGGTGCCTCCCAGGTCGTTGACGACGACCGAGGCGCCCTCCTTCGCGAAGGCGAGCGCGTGCGCGCGACCGAGACCACCACCTGCACCGGTGACGATGACCACCTTGCCGTCGAACAGACCCATGGGAACTCCTGGATGTCGGCCTCGTCGTGCCGGGATCGGGGCCGCGCCGTGTTCCCGGACCGCGGATCGGGCTCCGCGGGGAGCGGCATTGTGCGCCCCGATTGATTCGCCAGTCAACCGGCGGTCCGGGGTTCCGCCGGGTCCGTTTTGCGGCCCGGGCGGGGCCGGGATTTCCCCCGTTGGCATGGCCCCTGCTTCACTTCGGGGCGACGGATTCGTTCCGAAAGGAGGAACAGCATGGACAAGCTCAACCTCGTCCGCGCCAACCCGCAGGCCTACAAAGCGAAGACTGCGCCTCAGATCGCCGCGCCCGAGCCGGGGCAGTACCTGGCCGTGGACGGGCAGGGCGGCCCCAACGAGGACGGGGGCGCGTTCCAGGCGGCCGTCGGCGCGCTCTACGGCATGGGCTGGACCCTGAAGTTCCTCCACAAGGCGAAGGAGCAGGACTTCCAGGTCCCGCCGCTCGAGGCGTTCTGGTCGGTGGAGGGCAGCGACGATGCCTGGCTCACCGCCCCGCGCTCGGCCTGGCGCTGGACCGCGGTGATCCGGCTGCCCGACTTCGTCGAAGAGGCCGATCTGGACGCCGCGCGCGAGCAGCTCGCGAAGAAGGGCAAGGAGGGCCCCTTCGACCTCGTCGAGCTCCGGGCCATCGACGAGGGCCCCTGCGTCCAGGTCCTGCACCTCGGCCCCTACGCGGACGAGCCGGCCACCATCGACCGGATGCACGACTTCGCGTCGGAGCAGGGCTTCCAGCTGCGCGGCCGGCACCACGAGGTCTACCTGTCCGACCCCCAGCGCACGAAGCCCGAGCGGCTCAAGACGATCCTGCGGCACGCGGTGGAGCCGGCGCCGAGCTGAGCGGCGTCGCGAGCTGTGCGGATCCGCGCAGGACCCGGGCGCGCCCGCACGCCCGACGCGTGGACCCGGGCTGCGCTCGCGGCGTAGACTTCGCGGCTCGATGTCGCCCCCCCCTCAGCGCGATCCCACCCTGCTCGCCGGCGCCTTGCTGGCGGTCGTCGCCTTCGTGCTGCGTCTGCGTCCCCTGGGATCCCCCGACACCTGGTGGCACCTGCACGTGGGCCGCGCCGTGCTGGCCGAGAAGGCGCGCAGCTTTCCCGACCACACCGCGATCCCGGTCAAGCCCGAGTTCGTCGCCGGTGAGTGGGCCTTCGACGTCCTGGCCTGGGGCCTCTGGAACGCGGGTGGATCCAGCGCCCTGCTGGTCTTCGCTGGCCTCGCCGCCGCGCTGAGCTTCCTGCTCGTCTGGGCCCTCGCGCGGGACGTCGCTCCGGACCGCCCCTGGACCGCGCTGGCCGTCGCCGTCGCCGTGCTCGCGGCGACCTCGGTGCGCTTCTTCCCGCGCCCGCACATCCTCTTCCTCTGCTTCCTGCCCGCGATCCTCCTCCTCGCCCGCCGGGCGGTGCGGGCCGAGCGCCCCGAGCGCCTGCGCTGGCTGGCCGCGCTGGTGGGCCTCGCCCTCGTCTGGGCCCAGTTCCACCCGAGCGTCGTGATCGCGCCGGTCTGCGTCGCCTGCATCGGCCTGCCCTGGGTGCTCGGCCGCAGACGCCCGGGGGAGCGCACCTGGCGCCTCGTGCCGGAGCTCTGGATCACCCTCGGCCTGCTCGCGCTGGTGCCCTTCACCTCGGCCTACGGCCTGGACCTGGTGGGCCACGTCTCGGGCCACAGCGGCAGCGACAGCGTGCGCCACATCGGCGAGATGGCGCCCATGTCCCTGGGGGACTTCTGGCCGCCGGGCAGCGCGACCCTGCTCATCGTCGAGCTGCTCATCGCTGCCGCCCTGTTGGGAGCCGCGCACGCGAGGCGCCTGCCCCTGGGGCCCGTCGCGCTCGCCCTCTTCGGCTTGATGATGACCCTGAACACCCACCGCTTCCGCGCGGCCTGGGCGATCCTGCTCGTCCCGCTCGTGGCCGACGTCGTGCGGCCCCGCTGGGAGGGGCGGCGCTGGGGTGGCCTCGTGCTCCTCGTCTTGTTCGCGTCGCTGCTGACGGCGGGTCGCGGCTGGACTGGGCGCATGGGCTTGGATCCCGAGTGGGTTCCCGTCGCCCTGGGCGAGGCCGTCGATCACTTCGACGTGCAGGGTGACGTCTTCAACGACTACGACTCGGGCGGCTACCTGGGCCTGCACCGCTGGGGGAAGCTGCGCGTCTTCATCGACGGCCGCACGCCGCCCTACTACACGGACGATCACTTCTGGGCCGCCCGTCAGGCCATCGTGGATCCCTCGGTCTTCGATCGCCTGGACGCGCAGCACGCCTTCTCGGCCGCGATCGTTCCCCGCAGCTCGGCCCTCTGCTCCGAGCTCGTCGACTCGACGGACTTCGAGCCCGTCTGGTTCGACGGCACGCGCAGCCTCTTCCTGCGCGCGCCGCAGCCCGAGCGCCTGCACCACCTGGACCCCTGCGGCACGGAGTCCAACGTCTTGCGCTGCCTGCGCGGCGGCACCGTGGACGTGTACCTGGACGAGATGGAGGGCCTGCTCCGGATCTCTCCGCACTCCGGCTTCCTGGCCCGGTTGGGGGAGCTGATGTTCACGCGCTGCGGCGGGGGGCGGCCGAGCCCGACGGACCTGATCGCGCCGGGCCTCGCCTTCGAACCGGACCACGCGGACCAAGGCTGGATCCTCGCCCAGCGGCAGGTGGCGGCCGGGGACCTCGCGGCGGCGGAGGCCCACCTGGTGGCCTCGGACTCCACCCGCGCCCGCCAGATGCTCGCCCGCATGCGCGCAGCCGCCGGCGATGGCCCCGGCACCCGCGCCGCCATCGAGCCCATCACCGTCGACGAGGGCGACGCGACCTCCCCCGAGATGCTCGGCCTGCTGGCGGAGGCCTGCCGGCTCGACCGCGATACGGCCTGCTCCCTGCACTTCGGCCTGCGCGCTGCCCTCCGTGGCGACGCCCGGGGTCGCGCGGTCCTGGAGGCTCTGCAGGCCGAACAGCGGATCCCGGCCGAGCTGCGGACCCTCGCCGAGGCCGCCCTGC
>JAJDAI010000533.1 GCA_029261955.1 Deltaproteobacteria bacterium
GGAGGACCAGCCCTTCATCTTCGACTCGCTGGACACGCTGCTGCGCTCCCTCGATCTGCCGCCGCTGCGCTGCATCCACCCCGTGGTGGGCGTGCAGCGCTTCGATGACGGCACCCTGGAGGCCATCGACCCCCTGCCGGAGTCCCTGGAGGACACGGCGGGCTTCGAGTCGATGATGCACTTCGAGCTGCCCCGCATGGACGAGTCGACCATGCACCGGGTCGAGTTGGCCGTGCGCGAGCGGCTGCGCAAGATCCAGGCGGTCGTCACGGACCACACGGAGCTCCGCGGCAAGTGCCGCTGGCTGGCCTCGCACCTCGGCGAGTACACGGTCACCGGCAGCACCGAGTACTACCGCACCGTCTCCCTCATCCAGAAGTTCTTCCACTGGCTGGTCGACGAGAACTACGTCTTCGTGGGCTACGCCGAATTCCGCGACACCGCGCGCGGTGAGGCCCCGCCGTCGCTGATGCCCGAGAGCCTGCTGGGCCAGGGGCGCCTGGCGGCGGAGGCGGGCGAGGACGTCAGCTTCCCGGCCGACGCCATGGGCTGGCTGGACAGCGACGAGGTCATCTACCTGGGCAAGGGCGCGCGCCAGGCGGAGATCCACCGCACCGGCAAGCTCGACATGATCGCGGTGCGCCTGCACGAAGAGGGGCACTCCGACCGCATCTGCGTCTTCTCGGGCCTCTACACCTACAAGGCCATCCGCGAGGACATCTCCCGCATCCCGCTGCTGCGCGCGAAGCTCGACACGATCCTGCGGGACGAGTCGGCGGTGGCCGGCAGCATGCTGTCCGACAAGCTCCAGCGGGGCTTCCGGGCCCTGCCCGTGGAGTTCCTGCTCGAAGCCGACTGCGACGCGATCGGGCGCGCCCTCGGCCTGGTGAACGCCGCCGAGGAGGGCGGCGAGACGGCGGTGCACCTCATCGCCGAGCCCGGTGCCCGTGCGGCCTTCGTGCTCGTCAGCCTCAGCCGCGAACGCTTCAGCGACGACGTGCGGCAGAGCGTCGTCGACCGCCTCATGGGCGTGCTCGGCGCCAACTACGTCGACTCGCGCGTCGCACCGGGGCACGGCGGCAACGTCGTGCTGCAGCTCTACCTGACCGCATCCAAGCGCTTCCGGGAGCTGGACCCCTCGCGGCTCGAAGCGGCGGTCAGCGCGGTCACCGACTCCTGGCAGGACCAGCTGTCCACCATCCTCAAGGACCGCATCGCCGACGGCGAGGTGGCCGAGTGGATGGTCGACGCCTACGTCGGCGCCTTCCCGGAGGAGTACACCCACTCCGTGCGGCCCAGCGAGGCGCTGGAGGACGTGCTCAACCTCGAGCGCTGCCGCGAGGAGGGCATGGTCCGCGTGGCCGTCAGCTCCGTGGCCGACGACCTCGTCTCGGGCGTGACGCGCCTGAAGATCTACCAGCTCAAGAAGATCTACCTGACCGACTCGACCCCGGTGCTCGACCACTTCGGGCTGCGGGTCATCGACCAGAACTCCTGGACGGTCTCCGTCGCCGACGGCGAGGTGGCCTACGTCGACACCTTCCGCGTCGTGCCCGAGCACCGGAAGATCAACCTCGAAGACCACGTCGAGCACCTGGTCCACGGGCTGAGCAGCGTGCTGCGGCACCAGTCCCGGGACGACCGGCTCAACAACCTCATCCTCACGGCCGGCCTCGATCACCGCGAGGTCGAGGTGCTGCGCGCCTACATCGCCCACGCCCGGCAGCTCGGGGCGACCGACCCGGTGCCGGTGGTGCTGTCCACCTGGAACCGGCACCCCAAGGCCGCCGGGCTGCTCATGCGGCTGTTCCGCTCGCGCTTCAACCCCCTGCTCGGTCCCCCCGGCGACGCCGACCGGGCGCGGCTGGTGGAGCGCAACCACCAGGCCTTCGTGGACTACCTCGACGACGTCGAGCTGGCGTCCGAGGACCGCGTGCTGCGGCGCTCCGGCAACCTGGTCATGGCCACGTTGCGCACCAACCACTGGTCCGGCGCGACGAAGGAGGGACACCCGCTCGCCCTCAAGGTCGACTGCGCGGCCGTGGACCAGATGCCGGCCCCGCGACCCTACCGCGAGATCTTCATCCACCACCTCGACGTCGAGGGCGTGCACCTGCGCGGCGGTCCCGTCGCCCGCGGCGGGCTGCGCTGGTCGGACCGGCCGGCGGACTTCCGCACCGAGATCCTGGGTCTGATGGACACCCAGATGGTCAAGAACGTGCTCATCGTGCCCGTGGGCGCGAAGGGCGGCTTCGTGCTGAAGCGCAACTACGCCACCCGGGCGGAGGCCCGCACCGCCGCGGACCAGCTCTACAAGGTCTTCATCCGGGGCCTGCTGGACGTGACCGACAACGTCGTGGACGGCGAGGTCGTGCCGCCCATCGGCGTGGTCCGCTACGACGGCGACGACCCCTACCTGGTGGTGGCCGCCGACAAGGGCACCGCCCACCTGTCGGACACCGCCAACTCCATCGCCATCGACTACGGCTTCTGGCTCGGTGACGCCTTCGCCTCGGGCGGCTCCGCCGGCTACGACCACAAGGCCTACGGCATCACCGCCAAGGGTGGCTGGGTCTGCGTGCGGCGGCACTTCCGCGAGCTGGGCCTGGACCCGGAGAAGGACGTCATCACGGTCGCCGGCATCGGCGACATGGGCGGCGACGTCTTCGGCAACGGCCTGCTGCTCAGCAAGACCGTGAAGCTGCTCGCGACCTTCAACCACATGCACATCTTCCTGGACCCGGACCCCGATCCGGCGACGTCCTGGGTGGAGCGCAAGCGGCTCTTCGACACGCCCCGGACGACCTGGGACGACTACGACCGCAGCGTGATGAGCAAGGGCAGCGGCATCTTCAGCCGCACGGCCAAGAGCATCCCGTTGACCCCCCAGGTCCAGGCGATGCTCGGCGTCGAGGTCGACGAGATGTCGGCGGACGAGGTGCTCACCGCCATCCTCCACATGGAGGCCGATCTGCTGTGGAACGGCGGCATCGGCACCTACGTCAAGGCCAGCTACGAGACCGACCGCGACGCCGGCGACCCCGCCAACGATGCCCTGCGCGTGAACGCCGACGAGCTCCGCTTCCGCGTGGTCGGCGAGGGCGGCAACCTGGGCTTCACCCAGGCCGCGCGCGTGGAGTTCTCCAGCAAGGGGGGCCGGATCAACAGCGACGCCGTGGACAACTCCGGCGGCGTCGACATGAGCGACCACGAGGTCAACCTCAAGATCCTCTTCGCGTCCCTGGAGCTCTCGGGCGCGATCACCCGCGAAGAGCGCGACGCGACGCTGCTGAAGATCGCCGAACAGGTCTCCGACGACGTCCAGCGCAACAACCACGACCACAGCCTGATGATCAGCCTGGACGTGGCGCGCAGCGCCGAGTCGCTCAACGGCTTCCGCATCGTGCTCAACGACCTCGAGGACGAGGGACGGCTCGACCGCGCCCGCCACCGCGTGCCCGACGACGGCGAGATGGTCCGGCGCCAGCGCACCTCCGAGGGCCTGCTCCGGCCGGAGCTCACCCGGATCGGGCCGCTGGTGAAGATGAAGGTCTACGAGGAGCTGCTCGCCGACGAGCGCTTCGACACGCCCTACATCGAGCGCTGGCTGATGGACTACTTCCCGAAGGCCGTGCGCGACGGCTGGCCCGAGGCGATCCGCGGCCACCAGCTGCACAAGGAGATCGCGGCCACGGTCATCACCAACCGGCTCGTGGACGCCATGGGCGTGACCC
>JAJDAI010000534.1 GCA_029261955.1 Deltaproteobacteria bacterium
CGCCCGCCCCACGCCCCCCCAGTTCGCCAACGCCCCGCCGCCCACCGAGATCGACCCCTACGAGAACTGGCTCGGCTGGGAAGAGAACGAGTGGGTCTACGACCCCATGATCGCCGGGCTCACCGAGACTCACTTCGGGGAGTTTGGGGAGCTGGAGTACACCGCCATCGGCGCGGACGTCGCCTTCAACGGCGTGGACTGGGAGTGGGTGGACGGGCCCGGCGCGGTCGGCGCGACGACCCGCATCGTGGGGGCGCGCTCCATCGTGACGCACGAGCTCGGCCACGTGACCGGGCTGGGCCACGAGCTGGGGGTGCTGCCCGCGACGATGTACGGCGGCTACTTCGGCGGCGACTGGCAGGGCAGCCTGGCCGGCGACGACCGGCGCGGACTCTGCGAGAAGTACGGCAACGGCGAGGACGAGTGTCAGGTGGACGCCGACTGCGCCGACATCGACGGCTCCGAGCGCCTCTGCGTGCCCATCGACGACATCAACATCTGCGAGGAGCGCCGCGATCCCCTCGGCGCCGACTGCGGGCTCTCGGGCCTGAACTGCGCCGACACCTGCGTCATCAGCAACCTGGGCACGGGCACCGGCTACTGCACCTACCAGTGCCCCGAAGGCGCCTGCCCGGCCGGGTGGCTCTGCGAGCCCGTCTCGCTGAAGGTCCCCCTCGGGGACGAGCCCGTCTGCGTGCCCGACCCCGACTACGAAGAGCCGACCCCGCCGCCCGCCGCGGACGACGACGACGACGACGACAGTGCGACCGGCTGCGCTGGTGGGGGTGCGGCGTTCCTGCTCTTCGTGCCTCTGGGGTGGCGACGGCGACAGCAGTGAAACCCCCGGTGTCTGACACCGGGGGTTTCACTTCGCGAGGCGCAGGCGCCGCTCGGTGGCGGCAGCCGCGGCGGCGGCGATCTCGGCTTCGTGCTCGAGGGGCTCGGCGGGGAGGCGGAGCTTGTGGCGGGCGTCGTTGAGGGCGAGCCAGAGCACACCGTCGCCGAAGTTCACGCGGCCGGCCATCTCGAGGTCGAGCTGGGTCCAGGGGGAATTCAGGGACCGAGCGAGCCAGTCCAGCGAGACGCCGGCGCGCGGGTAGACGCCGTAGATCTGCTGGTCGTAGTGGATGGGCGTGGTGCACATCGGCTGGCGGAAGGTGCGGTGGTAGCCCTTGAGCAGGAAGAGCCGGGCGGGCTCCTGGGCCCGCAGCGTCCACGCCTCGCGATCCCCGATCCAGGCGGCGGCACCAGGAGGAGGCGGATCCTCAGGACACAGAAACACCCGGTCGCGGACCTCCTCGGCGGAGAACAGCGCCCCCGGCACCCGCTTGGGGCCCTTCAGCAAGGGCTCCAAACACCGCTCCTCGATCCCCGAGTCGGCCGGCGGGTAGAAGAAGCCGTTGTCGTTGGTCGTGAAGCCGCGGCGGATCTCGGCGAACTGCCCGAGCGGCTGCATCCCCTCCCTCGAGGAGAACCACAGGTCCGGCGCGCGCAGGTAGGGACCCCAGGCCTCATCCCCTCGCATGGCCCCCTGGTCGACCGCCCGGAGCAGGTCCACCCCTCCAGACAGCTCCGCCACCGAGCCGAAGCGCACCCGGTCCCCACCAGCCCCCAAACGCGCCACCACCACCACGGTCCGGACCTTGGCGCCGGGGAACCAGTTCTCGCCGCTGCCCTCGACGATCCACTCGATGGCGTAGTCGCGCAGCAGGAGCGAGCGGATGACCTCGCCGTAGCTCGTGTCCATCCAGGCGTTGCTCAACACCAGGGCGAGGCGCCCGCCGGGCCGCAGGTGCGCCGCCGCGCGCTCGACGAAGTCCACGTACAGGTCGCGCTTCGCGCCGCGCCGCCGCACGTAGGGCGGGTTGCCGACGATCAGCGAGACGTCCCCACGCCCCTCGGCGGACACGAAGTCGTCCCCGATGACCTCCCCGTCCACCTGCGCGCGCGCCACTTCGAGAGCGCCCGCATCGGTCTCGTAGCCGCGCACCGGGCAGCCCCACCGCGCCGAAGCGGCCAACAGAAACCGCCCGGAGCCGCAAGCCGGGTCCATCACCAGGCCGTCGGGGTCGGGGCAGAGCCCCAGGACGAAGGAGATCAACTCCAGAGGCGTGAAGTACTGCCCGCGCCCGTGCCGCTCGGCGGCGGGCACGTCGCGCTCCAGTGCGTGACCGAGGGGGTCTATTCGCCGGCCGAGTGCAGGCGGTCCGACTCCTCGATCTCCTCGTCCTTCTTGAGCTTCTGGTACTGCAGGTAGAAGAAGATCACCTCTCCGAAGACCGGATAGAAGGCGATCATCAGCCCGTCCTGCAGGAACTTCCACAGCAACGCGCCCTGCTCGAAGAAGCCGACCTCGCTGCGGCCGGCCACATCGACGATGAAGAACTGGAAGGGGCCCGACATCGCGGCCACAAAGGCCAGGAGCAGCACGACCACGAAGAGGATGCCGGGGATGAAGGCGGCGTAGTCGTCGGCGTAGGGGTACTTGAAGTAGGCCATCAGCCGCGCCGTGAAGGGCACGGCGACCGCGAAGAGCGGGATGGTGTTCATGGACTCGGGGAAGAGGTCCAGGTAGACGCCCGCCGACCAGGCCGCGAAGTACAGGCACTCGCTGAAGACGACGACGTAGAACCAGGCGATCACGTAGTGGTAGCTGAGCACCAGGATCGCGCTGGAGACGTGCCGCGGGAAGGGCGAGTCGGGCTCGGGCAGGTCGTTGAAGCGAAGCAGCTTCGAGAAGAAGACCTTGTACTCACGGCGGACCAGGTGGTCCCGGATGAGGTCCTCGAGCAGACGCACCGAGTAGAGGTTCGTGATGGTCTGCGTGAAGAGCGTGGTCAGCGTGAAGATGACGACGATCCCGAGCCCGATCGCGACGACCGACCCCATGCCGAGCACGAGGTCGTTGATGCCGTCCAGGATCTTGAAGAAGGCCAGGACCGGGTTCATCTTGTGAACCACGAGGTTGTAGAAATACAGCCAGACGATCGTGATGCCGAGGCTGGTCATCAGCGTCGCGCTCGCGCGCTTCAGGCGCAGCTCACGCAGCTCACGCAGCTCGGCCGGGCTCGCCTCGGTGACCGCTTCGGGGCTCTGCTCAGATGACATTCTTCAGGCCCTCCGATCCCATGAAGAGGAAGGCGCCCATCACGAAGAAGAAGACGGCCACCCAGACCCCCTTCTTCCAGCGCCAGACGTGCACGCCGTCCAACGGGGCCAGCGGGAAGCACTGGACCATGGGGTAGATGAGGAAGGCGTCGCTGGCGAAGAGCAGCGGCGTCAGGGTGCCGCCGCCCAGCTTCCAGACGAGCCAGAGGCCGATGGACACCGCCGTGGGCGCGAGCAGGCCCACCAGGCTCACCCGCCCCTTCTGGGCCATGTCCCCCTCGACGATCACGTCCGAGGAGAGCGGCATGTAGGAGAAGGCGCCGGCGAAGTAGAGCTGGATGAGGCCGCCGTCGGGGCCGGTCTCGTGCCGGATGAGCACGCCCTCGCGTCGGGCCGCGCCCGCCTGGGCGAAGTAGATGAACCACAGCGGCAGCACGAAGAGCGCGGCGCCGGCCCAGATGATGGGGGACTTCCAGGGCGTCTCGCCGGGGTAGGGCGCGCGGGTGAAGAGCCACTCGATGGCGTTGTCGAAGGCGGTGGGGTCGATCTCCTCGGCCTGGGCCTCGATGGGCCGGGCGATGCGGCCGCCGCTGCGGCTGAGCAGCTCCTGCAAGTCCGACTGGAGCAGCGTGACCTCCGAGGTCATCAGGGCGAGGTCGTTCCTCAGCACGCCCTGGCGCTCGATGCTGCGCTCGCCCTTGAGCTGGTGCTGCTTGGCGCGAATCAGGACGTTCTGCTCGAGGATCTTCTGCTGCACGCCGTAGGCCTCGTGCTCGGGCCGGGGCCTGTCGGCGAGCACGCTCGCGACCCGCGCGGCCTCCGCCTGCTCGGCTGCCACCGTCTGCTGGGCGGTCATCAAGGTCGCGAAGGGCTGGCCGAAGCCGATGACGATGACCCAGGACGCGTAGAGCAGCACCGAGGCGAACATCAGCGAGCGCATGTTGGCCTTGCGGACAGCCGCGGGCTCGGTCGGCTTCTCCTTGCCCCGCGAGAGGGCGCCGCCGAAGGCCGACTTGAAGATGGACGCGAAGAGGTTGCGCGTGGCGACCCGCAGGGCCCCCTGCATCGCGCCCTTCACGCCTGCCTTCAGGCCGGCGCGCGCCGAGGTCCGCACGATGGTCCGGAGCACCGTCCGCGAGACCGTCCTCAGGACGACCGCGAGGGCCAGCGTGGCGCCGGCAGCGCCTTCGAGGGTCGCTCCGTGCTCGCTGGTGAACGCGTCGTAGCCCTGCTGGATGATCAGCACGGGGAGGAACATCGCGAGCGCACAGACGACGAGGGCGAAGACGAGTTCGCCCCGTCCCCCACCGTTCTGTGCCTCGGCGACTGAGCCGTCTGCCATGTCCGTCCTCCCGGAAGAAGGACGGAGTGTAGCGACCGCGCGCCCCTCTCAGAAGCGGGTGCGGAACTGACCCAGGACGAAGAGCACCTCCTGGAGGTCCTCGTCGTCGGGGAAGGACTGCAGGATCCCGTTCACGTCATCCCAGTGGCCGTCCACGAAGGCGCGACGCTGGCCCGAGGCCTCCGCCCAGACCCCGTTCACAGCGTCCGCGTAGGCCATCAAGGCGCGGGCCTTGTAGACGGCGCGAGCGTTCGCCACGAGCAGCTCGTCCAGGGTGATGACCTCGCGATCGAAGAGCGCGTCTCCGGATCCGAGGGCCTCCCAGGTCGCGGTGACGCCGAACTCGCCGAGCCCGCTCTCGCCGTCGGCGGAGCAGTCGCGCAGGGTCACCACGTAGACCATGGAGTCGTTGGGCCCGAGGTGCTGGGGCTCGACCTCGTCGGGGTTCTGGCTGATCTCCTCGACGTAGAAGCGCTCGATGGCGAAGCCGGGGGGCAGGGTCAGCTCGAGGCGCACGTTCTTCGCGGACAGGCCGAGGTTGCTGAGCATCCGCTCGCCGGTGAACTGGCGCCAGGCCTCCTGGGGCTCGTCGATGTAGATGTAGGCGCCCTTTCCGAGGTCGGTGACGGTGTTCATCAGGTCGTCGTTGTAGATGTCCGCCGGCGGGGTGCCGACGCCCACGAGGTAGATCTGCTCGGCCTCGCCGTCGGCTGCGTGCTGGGCGATGAGTTCGCGGGACGTGATGCCCGTGTTCGCGCCGCCGTCGCTGACGAGGATGACGCGGTTGAGCTTCTCGGGGTCGTGAGACGCGAGGGCCAGGCTGTAGGCCTCGGACAGACCGAGCTCGAGGTCCGTGCTGCCGTCATCGACCAGCGTGGCGATGGCCGCGGCGAGCGTGGAGTCGTCCGGCCCGCTCACGGCATGGTTGGACAGCGGGATGGTCACGCTGTCGTCCCAGTCCACGACGCTGACGACGTCCCCGGAGCGGAGCTGCGAGGACAGCGCGACGAGGGTCTCGCGCGCCGCGTCCATGCCGGCGGGGCCCATGGAGCAGGACGTATCGACCGCGAACACCAGGTTGAAGTCGGGGCGGGTGGTGTTGGACATGGCCGCCGAGGTGATGCCGACGACGAGGTCGTAGAGCTCGGGATCCGCGGGATCGGCGCGGAGCTGGGCGTCCACGACGAGTTCGTTCTGCGGGGCGTCGGCGTAGTCCCAGTCGTAGTAGTTGAAGAGCTCCCAGGGGCGCAGCGGCAGGTGGCCCGAGAGGCTCATGCCCTCGGCGATGAGCTGGCGGATGTGCGCGGCGTCGGCCTGGGAGTTGCTGTCGTCGGCGCTCAGGTACCAGAGCGTGGGCTCCTCGACGGCGCCGAGGCAGGTGACGTCGTCGCCGTCTTCGGGGGTGGCGTCGTCGTCGTCCGCGGTGGCGTCGTCGTCATCGGCGGTCGCGTCGTCGTCGTCCGAGACCGGGTCTTCGCCGTCGTCGTCGTCGTCTCCGATGGGCGGGGTGGCGTCGTCGTCGTCGTCGTACCAGGCGTCGTCGTCATCGGCCGCGTAGTCGTCGTCGTCGCGGATGTAGCTGTCCTCGCCGGAAGCCGGGCAGCCGAAGAGCAGCGCGAGGGCTGCGAGAGAAAGAAGGTGCGTCCGGGTCATGAAGTCCCCCTCGGAGGTGGTTTGGTTCGTCCCGCACGGAGTCCTGCAAGTCCCGGGGGATCACGAGGGGGCGCGGCTCCGCACGTGCGCCGCACGGCACGGGCCGGTCTGCGCCCGATGCTGAGCTGGCCTGGATCCGGGGTAGAGTTCGCGCTCGCCGGCCGGGGGGTCGGCGGGGGAGACCACGTGATGCGAACGATCCTGTTGATGGCCGCGCTGCTGCTCGCGGCGCCTGCGTCGGCGGCTTCTCTGCCCTGGGCCGTGGCCGATGGAGGCCTCGATGCCGCCTGGGCCGCCGCGATGCACAAGGACCCCCAGCGAACCCTGCACTTCTACGCGAAGAGCACGACGCCGGACGCGACCCGCCGCCTCATCGAGACCGCTGGCGGCTCGGTCGGCGCCGTCGCAGGCGACATCCTGAGCGTGCGCATGCCGGCGAAGAGCCTGCCCGCCCTGCTCGGCCACCGCGGCATCGTCGCGCTGGAGGCCGCGGACCGGGTGCACCCCCGGCTCGACGAGGTCCTGCCCACGATGGACGTGCCGCCCGTGCACGAGGGCGAGGAGCCCCTGACCCGCAGCTACCGCGGCAGCGGCGTGCTGGTCGGCGTCATCGACTACGGCCTCGACCTGAGCCACCGCGCCTTCACGGACGAGAACGAGAACACCCGCGTCAAGGCGCTGTGGACCCACGCCGCCTCGGGCACGCCGCCCAGCGGCTACGCCTACGGCGACTCCTGCAGCGAGTCGTCGCTGAGCTCGGGCTCCTGCTCCTTCGAGGACGAGGGAAGCCACGGCAACCACGTCACGGGCATCGCCGCGGGCCGCGCCTGGGGCTCCGTCATCTACGAGGGGCTCGCGCCCGACGCGGACATCGCCTTCGTGAACCTGGGCAACTCCCCGCCCGGCATCGACGACCCCGACGTGGCCTTCACGACCTCGGTCTGCGACGGCGTCGCCTGGATCTTCTCGGTGGCCACCGCCCGGAACCAGCCCGCCGTCATCAACATGAGCCTCGGCACCCACGAGGGCCCGCACGACGGCTCCAGCCTCGCCAACCAGTGCCTGGACAACCTCGCCGGCGCGGGCCGCATCCTGGTCGCCGCCGCCGGCAACGAGGGCGCGGGCAGCGAGCACCCCAACGGCGACGAGGTCCACGTGCACGCCCAGGGCACGGCGAACGCCAGTGAGCGGCTCGTGTACTTCGTGGCCGACACCGACCAGAGCTGGCCCGTCACCGTCGTCATCTGGTTCGACGCGGGCACGGACCTGGAGATCGCGCTCGGTGCGCGGGACGGCCAGGAGGAGGACTGGTCGACCTGGGCCTACACGGCCTCGGACGCCTACGAGCTGTTCACCGTCGAGCCCGACGGGGTCGTGCTGGGCGAGATGGAGGTCTGGGGCATCGAGCTCGCCTCGGGCGCCCGAGCGGTTCGCTTCAACATCTGGGACGACAACGAGGACAGCGAGGAGGTCGACGTCGCCTGGATGCTCGCCATCACGGGCAACGGCCCCTGGGACGCCTTCATCGACACCACCTCGGGCAGCGGCTTCGTCGCGGCGCAGGACGTGGGCGTGACCGCGGACCACAACATGACCATCGGCTACCCCGCCGACTCCGAGCAGGTGCTCGCGGTGGGCGCGACGGTGACGCGGATCGAGTGGACCTCGGTCTACGGCAACTACTGGAACAGCGGCGAGACGCTGGGCGACCTGGCGTCCTTCAGCAGCGTCGGCCCCGGACGCGACCCGAGCCTGACGGGCCTGCTGCCGGACGTGGTGGCGCCGGGCAGCTGGATCGCCTCGGCCCTGAACGTGAACTCGCCGGCGGACACGGAGATCTGCCTCGACGACATCATCGAAGGGCTGATCAACGAGCCCGATGGCTTCGTGATGCAGCAGGGCACCTCCATGGCGTCGCCCGCGACGGTCGGCGGCGTCGCGCTGCTGCTCGAGGCGGTCGGTGAGCTGGAGGCGGACGACGTGCGGGCGCTGCTCGACGACTCCGCCGCGGGGGACTCGTTCACCGGCGCGCTGCCCAACAACCTCTTCGGGCGCGGCAAGTTCGAGGTCTTCGCGGCGATGGAGCTGGCCGTGAAGGAGTTCGGCGACGACGACGACGACGCGACCGCAGACGACGACGACGCGACCGCCGATGACGACGACGCGACCGCCGATGACGACGACGCGACCGCAGACGACGACGACGCGGCGGACGACGACGACGCCGTGGCCCAGGACGACGACGACGCGGCCGATGACGACGACGACGACTCAGGCCGGAGCACCGGCTGCGCTGGCTGCCAGAGCTCCGGTGGAGGCGCCGGGGGCTCGATGCTCCTGCTGTTCGCGCCGCTGATCTGGCGCCGGAGGCGATGATGAA
>JAJDAI010000535.1 GCA_029261955.1 Deltaproteobacteria bacterium
GAGCTCGGCGTCGGTGGCGGTGATCCCCTTGCCGCGGGGCACCTTCACCAGGGGCTGCCAGCCGCAGGTGCAGATGGGGCCTCGGGGCTCGCAGATGCAGTCGCGGCGGAGCAGCGCGAAGAGCTGCTTGACCCGCCGATCCTCGCCGGAGTGGAAGGTGATGACCGCCAGCCGGCCCCCGGTCTTGAGCAGCCGCAGGGAGGTGCGCAGCAGCTCGTCGAGCTGACCGAACTCGTCGTTCAGGTGGATGCGCAGGGCCTGGAAGGTCCGCGTCGCGGGGTGGATGCGCTGCCCGCGTCGACCGCCCACCGCCTGCTCGATGAAGGACGCGAGGTCCTCGGTGCGCTCGAAGGGCCGCTGCTCGCGGCGCCGGACGATGGCAGCGGCGATGCGGCGCGACTGCCTGTCGTCGCCGAGGCGGAAGATCACGTCCGCCAGCTCCCGCTGGTCCAGCGTGTTCACGAGGTCGGCGGCGGTGGTCGGCTGTCGCCGGTCCATGCGCATGTCCAGGGGGCCGTCTTGCATGAACGAGAAGCCGCGCTCGGCCTCGTCGATCTGGTGTGAAGACACGCCGATGTCAGCCAGGATTCCGTCCACGTCCCCCGTGATGCCCCGCTCGGCCAGCACCTGCTCGAGCTCCGCGAAGGGGGCGTGCACGACCTCGTGCTGGCAGGCCAGGCCGCTCAGGTGCTCGCGGGCGGCGGCCACGGCGTCGGCGTCGCGGTCCAGGGCGATGAGCCGGCCGGCGGCCGAGAGCTGCTCACCGATGGCCCGCGCGTGCCCTCCCCCGCCGGCCGTGCAGTCGACGTAGAGGCCGTCGGGCCGGATCGACAGGGAGTCGAGCACGGCGTCCATCAGGACGGGGATGTGGTGGAAGTCGGTCACGGCGCGCTCACATGGCGCGCGTCCGCGGCCCGCTCGCCCGCCCGCAGGGGGGAGAATCCGGACTCGCCGCCCCGAAGGACGTCGCACTGCTCGGGAAACGGGAACATGAACCAACCGCCTCAGCAGGACGCCCCGTTCCAAGGGAGTCCACAACAACCACACCGCAGCCCACGGTACGTGCGCGTGTGATCTCGGGCAATGGGAACTTTTGCCAAATGTGGCGCCGCATTGATAGCGGCGCTGATATCAGGCGGGGCGGCGGCTCAGCGGTGCTCGCGGCGCGCCCGATCCATCTCCCGCTTCGCGTCGGCCGTCTTCTGGTCCTGGCGCTTGTCGTGGAGCTTCTTGCCCTTGCCCAGGCCGAACTCCAGCTTCACCCGCCCCCGGCTGAAGTAGAGCGCCATGGGCACCAGGGTGTAGCCCTTCTGGTTCACGGCGCCGACCAGGCGCTCCAGCTCCTTGCGGTGCAGCAGCAGCTTCCGCTGCCGCGTGGGCTCGTGGTTGTTGCGGTTGCCCCACTCCCAGGCGGGGATGTGCGCGCCGACGAGGAAGGCCTCGCCCTCCTCGAGCTTGATGTAGGCCTCGGCGATCGTCGCCTTGCCCGCGCGCAGCGACTTCACCTCGGTGCCCTGCAGCGCGATGCCGGCTTCGTAGGTGTCGTCGAGGAAGTAGTTCCGCCGCGCGTGCTTGTTGACGGCGACGTTCTTCCTGCCTGATGGGTCTTTGGGGGCCATGGGGCGGGGAGGCTACCGGGAAATGCGGGGCGCGACGAGGGCCGACGTCGGGGTGCTCACCCGGCGAGCGAACGCGGTGGGCTCCAGCGGGGGCAGAGCTCGGCGCCCGCCGCGCTCAGCTCCGCGTCTCCCTCGGGCACCCCTCCCCCGCCGATGCGCAGCTCGAAGGCGCCCTGCCAGCGGCGGGCGAAGGCCAGCAGGCCGTCCCGGCAGGCCGCGAAGGACGAGGTGAGGGTCGCCGACACGTAGACGGCGTGCGGGCGGCGGCTCCGGCAGGCCTGGTCCAGGTCCGCGAGGGGGGTGGCGGCGCCGAGCCAGGTGACGCGCCAGCCCAGGCCGACGAGGCGCACGGCGGTCATCAGGGCGCCGTTCTCGTGGAAGTCGTCCGGGGCGCAGGCCACCACGGCTTCGGGGGCGGCGCGGCCGGCGGGCGGCGCGCCGTTCTGGAGCAGGCGGAGCAGGCGTTCGCGCAGCATCGAGCTGGCCAGGTGCTCGCCCGCGACGGAGCACTCGCCCTGGGCCCAGAGCTCGCCGATGCGCTGCGAGGCGGGGCGGACCACCCGGCTCAGGAACTGCTCGGGCGTGCAGGTGTCGAGGCCGCGGTCCAGGGCGGCGGCGAGCGGACCGGGGTCGAGCTCGACGGCGCTGCGCACCACCTGGGCGGAGAGGGCTGCGAGCTGCTCGTCCGTGGAGCGGGTGGAGGGAGGGGCCGCGCGCAGGGTCGCAGCGTCGAGGTCGGGCAGCTGCTCCTGGGCCTCGGACAGCAGGGCGGCGCGGCCCCGCGCGGCGAGGGCGCCGATGCTCTGCCCCCCGGCCACGAGGTCCCGGAGGTACAGGGCGAGCCGCAGGTCGTCCGGCGTGTAGAGCCGATGGCTCCCCTCGGTGCGCTCGGGCTCGAAGAGCTGGAAGCGACGCTGCCAGGCGCGGAGCAGCTCGGGCTTGAGCCCGCTCAGGCGACTCAGCGTGCCGATCTTGTAGCGGCCGGACTCGGACACGGCTTGCCTCCGGGGGGTGGGACGAAGTCCCCACCTCGTGTCCATGTTTCATACAGGATTCTGCTGGGCGGTGGGCTCAGCGGCGGACCAGGACGTCCAGCAGGAAGGCCGCCACCGCCTCGGCCTCCGCGTCGTCCAGGTCCACCGCCCGCATCGAGCCCTCGCCCAGCACGACCACGTCGGCCACCTCCTCCACCGTCATGCCCTCGGCCGCCCAGTACAGGTCGGCCCCGGTGTCGCTGCCCCGCCCGTCGTAGCCGTGGCAGGACTCGCAGTTCGCGAGGTAGATGGCGCCGCCGTCGAGCTCCTCGTCCGGGCTGGCTTCGGGGCCACAAGCGGCCAGGGCGAGGGCCAGGATGAGCCACCTCACGGGGCCGTGAAGAGGCAGCGGGTCAGGGGCTGGGCGACGTCGAAGAGCACGTAGAGGTAGTAGCGCTCGCCCGCGAGGAGGGGCTGGGCCTCGCCGAGCAGGGGCGCGACGCGGACCGTGCCCTCGGGGGTGGAACCGTAGGCCACGCCGCTGGGGATGGCGTCGTTCTCGGGCGGCACGTCGACGCGCCACAGCGTGCCGTCGGGCAGGTCGAGGTTGGGCGGCACGCCCGGGTTCATGGCGTCGGCCTCCAGCACGTAGAGGTAGCGGGCGGCGCCGCCGGCCCAGCGCACGGTTCCCGCCGCGTCCACGCCGGAGCTGTCCGCGCAGGCTTCGGGCTCGAAGACGAGCTGGTCGGCCAGCGGGCCTCCGAAGGGTGCGGCGTCCGCGAAGTCGGACTCGGAGACGCCCCGGCGGGCGAGCTCGCCCTCGAAGAAGGCGCGGGTGCGTTCGGGGTCGGTGCTCGGCAGGCCGGTGATGATGCGCTCGAAGCCGTTGTTGTCCTCGGGCTCGTAGGCGCCGAAGGCGGTGGAGTCGATCCAGCCGGCGAGCATGGCCATGCCGTCGTCGTCGAGGGTGTCCACCCAGAGGCCCTCGGCTTCGAGGAACCAGCCCGAGGGGCCGCTCGGCGCCAGCTCGGAGGAGTGGCAGCAGATGCAGGCGGAGGCCTCGACCTGACCGGTGATCCAGTCGAAGTCCTCCTGCCAGGCGGCGTCGTCGTAGCGGGGATCGTCCTCGGGGGTGTCAGCCTCCACCGCGGCGGACCAGTAGGGACGCTGGGTGAAGATGGGCTCGCAGGACGCGTAGTCCGCGAAGTGGCGGCCTTCCTCGGTGGAGCCGGAGATCGCCTCCCAGGTGCAGACCTGGCCGTCCTCGCTCATGCCCGCAGGCTCGCCGGGCAGCGGGTCCACGCAGACCTGCACGGGCGGCTCGAAGGGCACGTAGTCGGTGGGCTGCACCGGGTCGACCCCGCCGCAGACGGCGGAGGGCACGAACTCGCCGCCCGCGAAGCCGCAGCCGATGTTCGCGCCGCTGCAGCCCTCGGGGTCCTCGCCCGGGAACACGATGACCGAGGCGTCGACGGTGCCTTCGTCCACCCGGCACTCGCCGAGGATGGCCGCGCGGTCGCAGCCCAGGTCGGCCTCGAACAGGCCGGGGTCGGAGCCCGGGACCGGCGCCGCGCACTGGTCCTGCATGGCCTCGAGGGTCCAGTTGCTGCCGTAGTAGTCGCGGCACTCCGCGTCGTCGGAGAAGGAGTTGATGTAGCTGCAGCGGCCGAGGGGCTCGGCGATGTTCGGGTCAGCTGCAGGGGCGGCGCAGCCCACGAAGGCCGCGCAGCAGGCCAGGAGCAAGGGGGTGTTGTTCATGGCCAAGGTATAGGCGCACGAAACCCTTCTGTCTAGATTTTATCTGTACATAACTTGTACGGATCGTCAGAAGGCCGCCTCGGGGAGCCGCCGTCGGCGGGCGACGAGCAAGAGCAGCAGCGGCAGGGCGGCCGAGGATCCGCCTGCGCTGCAGCCCAGGCATCCGGCCTCCCAGCACTCGGGGTCGCCGGGGCCGCCGTCGATGTCTCCGTCGCAGTCCTGGTCCACGCCGTCGTCGCAGACCTCGGGGGCGCCGGGGTGCAGGCTCGGGTCGTCGGGGCCGCAGTCCTCGCTGTCGATGGTGCCGTCGCCGTCGCGGTCGGGGGCGGGGGTGGCGTCGTCGTCGTCCGGGGTGGCGTCGTCGTCGTCCGCGGCGTCGTCGTCGTCGTCCGGGGTGGCGTCGTCGTCGTCCGGGGTGGCGTCGTCGTCGTCCGCAGAGGCGTCGTCGTCG
>JAJDAI010000536.1 GCA_029261955.1 Deltaproteobacteria bacterium
GGCGGCCTTGCGGTGCGAAGCGAGGGCGAGGGCGTCCTGCTCCTCACGCGAGATGTCGAAGAAGACCGCCATCTCCTCGGCGTGCTCGCCCATGGTCTTGCCCGTGTAGCGCTCCGAGATGGAGGGCGCCGAGGGGAAGAGGTCCATGGGGTTCAGCTTGGCCAGGGAGGTCACGGCGCCGAGGCCGTGGGCCTTCTGCACCTTGAGCAGCTGGTCGATGACCTCCTTGCGGTGCGGCACGGGGGCCGAGCTGACCACGTCGACGCCACCGGCCAGGACCACCTCGGCGTCGCCGCAGAGGATCATCTGGGCGGCGGAGGCCACCGCTTGGAAGCCGGTCGCGCAGGCGCGGGAGACCGTGTAGGCCGGGGTCGTGTAGAGGCCGAGATCCAGGGCCACTTCGCGCGCCACGTTGGGCGACGCGGGCACCGAGATCACGGTGCCCCAGACGATGTGGTCCAGGTCTTCGGGCGCGAGGTCTGCCTTGTAGAGCAGTTCGCGTGCGACCTGGGTCGAGAGCTGAACGGGGCCGACGTCCTGCAGGCTCGTCCAGGACTTCGCAAAGGGTGTGCGGAGTCCAGCAACGATCGCGACGCGGCCTGGCTTCTTCGTGCGAGCCATGGCACCTCCGGGGGAGTTGGAGGCGGATTGTGGGCACAGTTGACTGAGTAGTCAATCAGCGTCGCGGGGTGTCCGCGGAGATGGGCGGTGGCAGCGCCCGAGGGGCCGGATCAGGTGCCGGTGTCGCGCAGCTCGGGCACGTCGCGGGAGCCGACCCGGGCGAGGGTGTCGCGCTCGATCGAGAGGCTGTCCCGGGTGAGCGGCAGGCCCCCGCCGTGCGCGAAGGGGGCGGCAGCCCGCATCCCGGCATCCACGAGGCGTCCCGTGATCAGGCAGACGCCGACCGCGAGCGCGATGGACAGCGGCTGGAAACCAGGGAGCGGGAGCAGCACCGCGGCCACGAGCAGCAGGGCCCGCACGGGGAGCGGCCGGACCGGCGGCGGCGGGGTGCCGGCGAACTCCAGACAGACGAGCTGGGCGTCCAGCAGCCCGCGCACGGTGCCGTCGATGCTCTGGAGGTGGCGCTCGCCGATCACGCCGTCCCGAGCGAGGTGCGCGGCGGCCTCCAATTGATCGTGCAGCAGCCACTGGGCGGGGTCGGCGGCGTCCCGGAGCCGGCGGAGCTGCTCGGGCCAGACGACGCGGCGGACCTCCTTGTCCTCGGCCGGGTCCTCCTCACGCAGCTGGCAGCGCAAGACGTGGACCCAGGCGGCCTGCTGGGCCACGAACTCCTCGGGCTCCTCCCGCCCGTCGGGCAGGTAGGCGGCGATCTGGCTGGAGAGGTGTCGGCTGCCGGAGCCCACGGCGCGCCAGGCGGCGGCGGCGGCCTCGCGGCGCAGGCGGTCGGTGAACCAGCCGACCGACCACGCGACGGCGAGGGTGACCAGCAGGCCTACGAGCACCGGCTCCTTGAGCGAGACGTCGAGCCCGATCCGGGCGGCGGCCACCGAAGAGAGCGCGGCGGCGCCCGTCCAGAGCAGCAGGTTCGGGCCTTCCGCCCGCAACGCGGACGCAGGAGCCTCGTCGAGACTCGACTTCATGACCCGGCGCTCCTCCCTCACCTCGCAGCGTCCATCGAGCACGCCGGCTCTGTCAACTCTGCGGCGACCGAGACCGCGCCGCCCCTCAGTCCTCGGCGCGCTTGCGGATGCCGGAGATGAGCTTCTCCATGGAGTTCTCCGCCAGCTCCTTGCGCAGCCACTTCGGGATGGCGCGGCCGCTCTCGGTCTCGGAGATGTAGACGAGGCGGCTCATCCCGGTGTGCAGCGGGGAGGGGAGCACCTGGTAGCTGCCCCAGCTGAACTCGAGGTCGTTCTCGCGCTCGGGGTCCAGGTTCCACTCGAGGTAGGACTGGCTGCGGTCGAGCACGTAGACGTTGTGGAACACGATCTCGGTGCCGAAGACGCTGAGGTCCCAGCGCGCCTTGCGGTCGAGCTGCTCGCCGGACCAGGCGTCGGCGTAGATCTCGACCTTCACCAGCGACTTGTTCTCCGGCACCCGGGCCTGGAAGTCGAGCAGGGCCTCCCAGACCTTCGCGGGCGCGGCCGAGACCTCGGCGATGGCCCGCGTGCGCACGCCACCCTCGCGGGCGGGCGGCTGGTTGGGCTGCACCACCACCTTGCCGGCGGCCAGGCGTGTCTCCTCCTTCTCGGAGAGGGAGGGGGACTCCGGCGCGCTCACGGCGAACAGGAAGGGGAGGGCGAGCAGGAGGAGCAGCGGTCTCATGGCGCGACAACCTAGCGCGGTTCCGGCTCCTGGTCGGCCTCTTTCAGCGGACGCATCCGCTCGTTCGCCATCAGCAGGTGCCGGACGCGGCGGGGCAGCAGCCGCCGGGACAGGAAGGTGGAGGTCTTGTTCACGGCGCCGGGCACCACCACCGCGTGACGCCCCAGCCCCTTCAGGCTCGCCTCCGCGACCGTGCGCGGGTCCATGGGCCGGATGCGCACGGCGTCCAGGTCCATGCTGCGCTCCAGCGCGGGGGTGCGCGTCATGCCCGGCAAGACGGCCTGCACTGCGATGCCCGCCGGCTTCAACTCGACGTGCAGCGCGTCGGCGAGGGCGAGGTCGTAGGCCTTCGTCGCGGCGTAGTTGGCGAGGCTGGGGCCGCCGTTGACCGCGATCGTCGAGCTCACGAAGACGACGCCCCCCGATCCGCGGGCGGCCATCGCGGGGGCCAGGTGCCGCGTGAGCAGGAGCGGAGCCCGGCAGTTGAGGTGCAGCACGTCGGCTTCGGCCTGGGGGTCGTTGCCGAGCAGCGGGCCGGTGACGGCGGCGCCTGCGTTGTTGATCAGCAGGCCGATGTCGAGGCCCTCGAAGGCGGGCGTGAGCGCGCTCACGAAGTCGGGCTCACGGAGATCGACCACCGCCGTTCGCACCCCCACCCGGCGCTGCCGCAGCGAGACCGCGCGCTGCTCCAGCGCCTCTGCCTGGAGGTCGATGAGGACGAGGGAGACCCCCCGCTCCGCCAGCGCCCACGCGAAGGCCGCGCCGATGCCTTGGGCGGCGCCGGTGACGACGGCCCAGGGGCCGAAGCGGTCGAGGAAGGAACTCACGCCTCGATCCTGCCCCGGATCGCCCGGTCCCGGCCTCCTCGAACCGGGAATTGAACGACCCGGTCGATCTTTTCTGCCCCGAAATCGCCCCCCGCCTCATTGCAACCGTGAAGGCCCGGCACCCAACGCTGGTCCGCTGGAGAGAACCCCATGTACCGCACGCTGATCACCCTGCCCCTCGCCCTCCTCATCCTCGCCGGCTGTCCGGGCGAAGAGCCCAACCTGAACTCCACCAACGCCGCGGTCTCCGGCGACGACTCCGA
>JAJDAI010000537.1 GCA_029261955.1 Deltaproteobacteria bacterium
CTCGGTCGCCGGGTCGGCCTTGAGCTCCCGGGTGGCGGTCAGGCCGTCCTTGCCCGGCAGCTGCACGTCCATGAGCACGAGGTCGGGCGTCTCGCGGATCGCCGCGTCGATGCCCTCCTGGGCCGTCATGGCCTTGAGGACCCCGTAGCCGGCGCGGGTCAGGATGTCCCCGACCAGGCGCAGGTTCGCGGCGTTGTCTTCGACGACCAGGACCCGTTTCATCGCTCGATCACCCTCCTGCCGATCAGGTCCCCGACCTTTTCGACCACCTCCGACAGAGTCGTCTCTCCCTTGAGAAAGACCCCCTGCACCCTCGATTGCAGAGCCCCTCGCTCCGCAGTCGACAGCTCGCGTGCCGTCCACACCACCCTGGGTAGACCGGTTGCGTGCCCGGACGCGTCCAACACGTCCAACACACCGAGGCCATCCAGCGTCGGCATGCCCAGATCCAGCACGACGAGCGCGGGGGGACGATGCGCGATCTGCCGCAGCGCGTCCACCCCATCGCGTGTGCAGATCGCCGCGTAGCCCGCCTCGCGCAGGACCCGGCAGAGCAGCTCGGCCTGAGCGGGATCGTCCTCGACCACCAGCACCTCGGTCCGATGCTCCCGAGGCTGCTCCGAGAGCCCGCGGGTGACCAGGGCGAGCAGGCTGCGCAGCTCGTCGGAGCCGGGCTTGTGGCTGAGCAGGCGGCCGGTGCCCTGGGCGAGGAAGCGCCGTTCGGCCGGGGTCAGCTCCTTCGCGGTGAGCACGACCACCGGCAGCGCGCGTGTGTCGCGGCGCTCCCGCAGCTGCTGGAGCACGGCGAAGCCGTCGACGGTCGGCATCATCAGGTCGAGCAGCACCAGCTGCGGTCGCTCGGTGACGACCGCCTCGAGCGCCTCGGCGCCGTGCAGGCAGCCGAGCACCTGGTACCCAGCCTCCCCCAGGATCGCCTGGAGCACGCGGTGGACGACCGGGTCGTCGTCCACGACGAGCACGCGCGTCGCCAGCCCCGAGCGCGGGCCGAGGCCGAGGGCATCGAGCCGCTCCAGCAGGCTGGGGCCGTGGATGGGCTTGAAGAGCAGGTCGGCCACGCCGAGCGGGCTCGGCTCCCCTTCGGGATCGGCCGAAGAGAGCAGCACGACGGGCACCGCCGCCGTGCGCGGATCGGCGCGCAGGTCCAGCACCGGATCCCAGCTGCCTGCGGCCCCCTCGTCCACCTCCAACAGCACGGCGTCGGGCCGGAGGCGCGCGGTCTGGTCGGTCAGGGCCTCGTCGCTGCGTCCGAGGTCGACGTCCAGGCCCGCGCCCCGCAGCCAGGCAGGCTGGGCGCCGTCCCGGGTGGACAGGAGCACGCGCCGACGCTGGAGCGGCGCGGCCTGCTCGACCCGCGGCGAGACCGGGAGCCAGAAGCGGAAGGTCGAGCCGGACCCCGGGGTGCTGAGCACCTCGATCCCGCCGCCGTGCAGCGACAGCAGGCGCTTCACGAGGGCGAGGCCCAGGCCGGTGCCGTCGAAGCGGCGGGCCACCGAGCCGTCCAGCTGCTCGAAGGGGCGGAAGATCCGGTCGAGGTCCTCCGCGGCGATGCCGATGCCCGTGTCCGTCACCGCGACCACGAGCCGCTCCCCGTCCTCGTGCTCGACCCGGGCCGCCTCCACCGCCACCGTGCCACCCGGTTCGGTGAACTTGACCGCGTTGGCCAGCAGGTTGAACACGATCTGCTTGAGCTTGCGCTCGTCCGCCTCGACGTGCCCCAGGTCCCCCGCCACGTCCAGCGTGATGGCGAGCTGCCGCGCGCTGGCGCGCTCCTGGACGATGGTCAGGCTGCTCTGCAGCAGCGTGGCCGGCTCGAGGGAGGCGAGGTCCAGCGTCATGTGGCCGGCCTCGACCTTCGACAGATCGAGGATGTCGTTGATCAGCGACAGCAGGTGGTGTCCGGCCCCGAAGATCTCCGTCGCGTACTCGGTCTGGTCGGGCTCCATCGGGCCGACGATGCCGTCCTTGAGGATCTCCGAGAAGCCGATGATCGCGTTGAGCGGGGTGCGCAGCTCGTGGCTCATGTTGGCCAGGAACTCCGACTTGAGCCGGTTGGCGTGGCGCAGCTCGGCGTTCTTGCGGGACAGCTCCGCCGCGTGCGCCTCCAGCTGCGCGGTGAGCTGGCGCAGCTCGTCCGCGCGCTCTTCCTGGACGGTGATGTCGTGGGCGGAGGCGTAGAGCAGGCCGTCCGGGCTCGGGTGGGTGCGCCAGCTCAAGCGCCGCCAGGTGCCGTCCTTGCAGCGGTAGCGGTTCGAGAACTCCAGGGTCTCGGCCCCCTCGGCGAGCGTGCCCATCTCGGCCACCGTGGCGTCCACGTCGTCCGGATGCACGAAGTCCAGGAAGGGCGTCGCGTACAGCTCGTCGAGCGACCAGCCGAGCAGCTGCTCCCAGGCCGGATTCAGGGCCAGGAAGCGCCCCTCCAGGTTCGCGACGCACAGCAGGTCCAGCGACAGGCGGAAGAAGGGCTGCTCGAGCAGGTCCGCGGGCGGCGCGTCCGCGTTGGTGGGTGGCTGATCGGTCATGGCGGGTTGGATCCTCCGCGCGGCGTCGCGACCCCGGCGACAGCCTGGAGCCAGTGTATCCGGGGGCTTTCCCCAAGGTCCCGATGACCCCGCCCGGCGCTCGCTGTATAGAGGCCGGGTGAGCCTCCTTCCGATCGACGCCGCGCCGGACCCGTGCTTCGGCAGCGCCCTGCCCGAGCTCCGCACGCCGCTGCCCGGCGACCGGGGCCGGGAGCTCGTCGATCGCCTCGCCCGGAGCGAGTGCCCCGCGATCACCGCCCGCCGCGCGCGCCGGGCCGAGGACACCGGGGTCGACCAGGATCCCATCGTCTGGGAGCGGGCGCTGGGGGCCAACGTCTGGGATCCCGACGGCAACCGCTTCGTGGACCTGACGGGCGGCTTCGGTGTGGCCTCGGCCGGCCACGCGAACCCGGCGGTGGTGGCCGCGGTCACCGAGCAGATGGGGCGCCTGGTGCACGGCCTGGGGGACGCCTTCCCCGGGCGTGTGCGCATCGAGCTGGCCGAAGCCCTGGGC
>JAJDAI010000538.1 GCA_029261955.1 Deltaproteobacteria bacterium
CCGCGCTTGCCCAGGGCGGCTCCCTCGCTCTTTCTCAGGCGCGCCGCGATCAGCAGGTCCAGCCGGGGCGAAGGCCCGTAGTTGGCAGGCAGGGACGTGGGCAGCGGGATGTCCGCCGCCACGTCGATCAGCAAGCCCACGTCGGGCCGCACGTGCAGCGCCAGCCCGCCGCCGAACGACAGGGGCGCGACGGCGGGGGCGAGCAGCGGGGACTGGCTCTGGGCACCGAGGCAGGCCCCGTTCTCGGCGCGGAGGTCCGAGACTCCGTCCACCACGACCTCGCTGGGGTCGGTGCAGCCGACGACGTGCAGGCCGCTGCCGCCGGCGTAGCGGATCTCCACCTCGACCGTCGCCTGGCGCTCGATCCACTTCGCGGCGGGGCCCTCGACCAGGGCCGAGTTGGAGCCGAGCAAGCGCAGGCGGCGCTTCGCCTGGGCCGCCAAGGAGCCCCACTGCGGGAGCTCGCCGTACTCGACCGCGAAGGCAGAGAGGTCCGCGGATGCCTGGTCGTTCAGCCCGAGGCACTGAGCCAGGGCGCCCCGCCAATACAGCAGGTGGGGGACCTGCTCGCTCTCCCAGGCGCTGCTCACGGCCGCGTAGACCTCCAGCACCTTCTTCATCGCGACCGTGCTGAGATCGGGCGTCCCCTCGTAGATGGTCTTGCAGTGCGTCTGGCTGACCTCGTCCGCGTCAAACGCGAGCGTCTCGGCGTCCCGCTCCTCCGCCTGCGCTCCGCCGGCGACCAGCAGCAGGACGAGCCACCATCCGACGAACCTCATCGCATCCCCTCCCCGAGGCGCACCACGACCACGTGGTTGTAGACGTCGCGGTCCAGCCGATCGCCGACCGCGATGAGGGCGAGCCACAGCTCAGTCCCGGTCCCCTTCTCGTAGCGTCCGACGGCCACCTCCTGGTGCGCGACGGTCGGCAGGACCAGCTCCCGCCGGGCTCCGGTCCGTGGATCGAGGCGAACGATGGGGTTCCCCGACTCCGGGGCCCTGCGAACGAAGTAGACCGCGCCACCCACAGGATCCCAGGCCGGGCTCGGCGCGAGGCCCGCCGGCAGGAACACGTCCTCGGCCAGGAGGCGCCAGCGCCCGGCGGGGCCCAACTCGACGAGTGCGTGCCGACCGAGGGAGTCCCCGGTGCGGAGGCGCGCGTAGGCGAGGCGGGTGCCAGCGGGCCCTCCGGCGACGGCGAGGGACAACAGCTCCAGCTCGGGGAACTCGGTGCAGGCCCGGTCATCGGGCGAGGTGCCCGCGCACCAGGCGGTTCGCTCCCGGCTGGTGGCGATCCAGCCCAGCCGACCCCCATCAACGACCACGGAGTGCTCGACTTCGTCCCGGCTGCTCGTCAGCCGCCGCGGCGACTCGGGCTCCCGGGGGTGCAGGGCGATGAGGTCGGTCCCCTTCGGGTCCTCTGCCGCGAGCACCAGCTCTTCGCCCAGCGAAGCGACCTCCATCGGGAGCCACTCCGGCGGCAAGGCCAGCCTGCGAACCGCTCCGTCGAAGTGGGCGACTACCCGCTGACGCCCCTCGGCACGGAGGAAGAAGAGGCTGCCGTCGGACGACCAGCTGGGGGCCGTGTCGGTCGGTTCGGTGCCCAGGCCCAGGCGCTCCATCTGACTCGACTGCCGCGCCGGCAGCAGCTGGGCGACCACGCTGCTCCCGGGCGCCACGACGGCGACGCGGGACCGGGACCGGCGATCGGTCAACTCGAACGCGAGGCGAGGCTCGCCGACGGGCGCCCAGCTCAGCGCCTGGGGCTGCAGGACCTCGGTGGTCGCGGGAAGCTCGATCTGCACCGCGGCCGGGGCTGCCCGCAGCACCGCCGGGGCCCCCGCGAGTCCCGCTCCGAGCAGGAGCATCAGCACCGCAACCGGCCCCCACCGGTCTGCGGCGCGGCGCCTCACCGAGCGTCCTTCCAGACGAGCCGGTCCGCGTCGGTGAAGTAGTAGAAGGGACGCGGGCTGAAGCCGCCGATGAGGTCGCGGCGGTACAGCGACTCGACCTCCACCGTCCACAGGAACAGGGCCGGGCGCTCGTCGTGCACCCGGCGGTGGAAGCGGCGCATCACCGCCTCACGGTCCGGGTTGCTCCCGCTGCGGTAGTACTCGGCCAGCAGCTCCTCGACCTCGGCGTCGTCCCAGCCGAAGACGTTGACGCGGGGGCCGTCTCCGCGCGGCCGGCGGAAGACCGCGTGCACGGCCTCCTCGCGGTCCAGGTTCCAGCGGCCCATGACCAGGTCGTAGCGCTCGGACGCCCTGCCCGCCTCGACCACGTCGCGCCAGTCGGTGTCCCGGATCGGCCGCGGGCGGACCTCGATCCCGATGTCCTGCCAGGCGTCGACCAGGCCGTAGACCACGTCGTAGGCGTCGTCGATCAGATCACCCTGGACCCCGAGGGTCAGGCGAACGGGGCCCGACGGCCCGGTGACGCGCCCGCGCTCCACCGTCCAGCCCGCCTCGGCGAACAGCTCCAGCGCCCTCCCGCGATTCTCGGGGCTGGGCTTCGCGTCGCCCGGGGTCCACGCCGAGTCGGGCAGGAAGGGGCCGGACATGAGCTCGGCCGTGCCGCCGAGCTTCTCGAGCAGCTGCT
>JAJDAI010000539.1 GCA_029261955.1 Deltaproteobacteria bacterium
CGCCGTCGAAGTCGCCCAGCCCCGCGACCGAGGCGCCGAGGCGGTGCCCGGACTCGTCGCCCTGGAGCACGCGCCGGGGGGCATCCTCGAAGCCCTCGGCGGTCGAGAAGAAGAGGCTCGCGTAGCCCGCGGGCTGCTCGCAGTCGTCCCCGTGGCAGCCCGGCGATCCCACCAGCAGCTCCGAGCCGCCGTCGCCGTCCAGGTCCCCCACGAAGGCCAGCGACGAGCCGAGGGCCTCCATCGCCTCCCCGCCCGCAAAGCACCAGGCCGGCGCCGAGGCCAGCGAGTCGCCCTCAGCCAGGTAGAGGCAGGCGCGCCCTTGTCGATCGAGCGTGTCGGTGTAGCCGGGCGCGCCGAGCACGACGTCCGGCCGCCCGTCGCCGTTGACGTCCGCCGCGCCCGCGATCGCGAGCCCCAGCTGAGCCCCGTCCCCGAAGCCCGCGGAGTCGGGGGCCCAGCCGCTAGCGACGAGGCCGCCGGTCGATCCGAGGAAGAGGTGCGCCGTGCCCCGCGCCGGCTCGCCGGCTGCGTCCCAGGCGTGCGACCCGCCGAGCACGTCGTCCAGGCCGTCGCCGTTGACGTCCCCCGCTGCGCTCAGCGAGGCGCCGAGGTGCGCGTCCTGGTCCCCACCGAAGATCTCGGGCGCGGCCTGCACCCCAAAAGCATGCCCCGCAGACTCGAGCCGATCCCCGGCCGAGCAGCCCACAAGACTCAACGCCAGCAACAGTCTCAGCACGGCTCCTCCAGCGGCGCGCAGTGTACTCGGCCACCTGGGCCAAGCCCCCGATCCCGGGGCCTGATCTTCCTGGCTTGTGTGTGAACCCGCACGTACTCTGCTCAGGTTCCTCTCCCCAATGGAGACAGGAGGGAACGTGCAAGGCGATCGATCCGTGCGTCCCGGCGCCGCTGTGCAGCGGAAGCCGACCGACAAGAACGTGCAGCGTTCCGGCGCCGCCGTGCAGAAGATCGCAGGCCCCGCAGCCGCCCAGGCCGGCATGTCCATGCAGGAGGGCGTCACCGCGCACTCCCCGAAGTCCAGCCCCTCGCCGCGCAGCGTGCAGAAGTGCGAGGACCGCTCGCTGCAGAAGACCGAGGAGGCTCCCCCGGAGAAGGCCAGCAAGCCGAAGGCCGCGCGCCCCGTCCAGCGCAAGCAGGGCAACGCTGCTGCGGCCAGCCCCGAGGACACGAAGGACGCCGCCGCCGAGGGCGTCTCCGGCTCCGGCTCCGGCGTGCCCGACGCGGCGAAGATGGAAGAGCTGATGGGCGCCGACTTCAGCGGCGTGAAGGTCCACAGCGGCAAGGAAGCGAAGGAGGGCGCGAAAGCCATCGGCGCCGAGGCATACGCCATGGGCGAGGACATCGCCCTGCCTGGCGGCGACAAGAAGACCCTCGCGCACGAGCTCGCGCACGTCGTCCAGCAGCAGCAGGGCCGCAGCCCGGCCGGCGGCGTCGGCAAGGAAGGCGACGCGCTGGAGACCGAAGCGGACGCGGTCGCTGACAAGGTGATCAAGGGCGAGTCCGCGGCGGAGCTGCTGGGCACCGGCGGCGGCGGCGGCGGCGGCAAGGCCGTGCAGAAGACCGTCCAGAAGAAGGCCGTGCAGAAGGAGGAGGGCGGCGCTGCGGCCCCCGAGACCGTGACCATCAAGGTCGGCGGCGTCCCCCTGAAGATCAAGCTCCCCTCGGGCTTCAAGGGCAAGACCTACAACGGCAAGCTCACCACCCAGCTCGCCGCCGGCGTCTCCCTGAGCTCCTTCAAGATCCGCTTCGACTCCAAGTGGGCCGTCGAGGGCGGCGACATCGACGGCAACATCGCCGCGAAGCTCGGGGACAAGCAGCTTAAGTCCACCTTCAAGCTCAACGTCGGCAAGAACGGCGTCGTCTCGGGCCACGTCAAGGACGCGCCCATCGAGGACGGCCCCCTGAGCGGCACCGTCACCGCGTCCTGGAGCGGCAAGAAGCTCAAGGCCGAGGTGAAGGCCAACCTGACGGACAACCTGAAGCTCGGCGAGGCGAAGGGCTTCGGCGCCTCCCTGCTCAAGGGCGGCAACGCCGAGGTGACCTTCACCCACGACAAGGTCCTGGAGGCGAAGTCGAGCGGCGCCAAGATGATGCTCAGCCAGAAGGGCATCGACCGCGTCGAGCTCAGCGGCGCGGGCTCCTACAAGGCCCCGGGCACCTTCGACGGCTCCGGCGACGTCCGCATCATCAAGAAGTTCGAGTGGACCGGCGGCAAGTTCAAGTTCTGGTCCGGCCTCAAGTCGAAGGGCAAGTTCAAGCTCAACCTCTGGAACTTCGAGAACCTGCCCCTGAACATCGATTGGGGCGGCGGGCGCATCAAGTCCATCCTCAACAAGTTCAGCTTCGGCAAGCTCGGCCTCGGCGGGCTCGGCAAGTTCGACCTGGACCTGCCCATCAAGCTGCCCAAGTTCGGCGGCTGGATGCCCCAGCTGGGCAAGGGCACCTTCTTCAAGGGCGGCCTCGGCAAGGGCCTGCTCAAGAGCCTCAAGGGCACGATCAACTGGACCCTCTTCAAGGGCGGCAAGTCCCCCTTCGCGGGCCTCTTCAAGAACGTGAACTTCGACCTGGGCAAGCTGAGCTTCAGCGGCCTGGGCAGCGGCTCCCTGCTCGACGACTTCGACTTCGGGCGCATCGGCAAGTTCGACTTCAAGGGCCTGGGCGGCGCGCTCAGCAAGCTCAAGAACATCGAGCTGAAGAGCGGCGAGCTCTGGAAGCTGATCGGCAAGATCAACCTCGGCGTCTTCGACAAGGACCTCTTTGCCCGTGGGTCCATCGACCTCAGCTGGCTCAAGGGCAAGGGCTTCGGCAAGGTCTTCGGCAAGTTCAAGCTGCCGAAGCCGCCCGCCTTCAGCACCAAGCCCTGGACGGTGCAGGTCGACAAGGACAGCACCGCGGACCTGGACCTCAGCGGCGGTGAGATCAACGCCATCACGGGCCAGGTCGGCGCGAAGGTGCTGCGGGACAACAAGCCCTACGTGCACGGCC
This sequence comes from Deltaproteobacteria bacterium, assembly GCA_029261955.1. Classification (GTDB taxonomy): domain Bacteria; phylum Myxococcota_A; class UBA796; order UBA9615; family UBA9615; genus CALCXL01. Next base: position 3,004 of record JAJDAI010000539.1, read on the forward strand.
GCTTCGACAGCTTCAAGCTGAAGCCGGCGAAGAAGAGCTTCTCGGGCAAGGGCAGCCTGGCGCTGGCCTCCGACATCCCCCTGGCCGAGAAGCGCGGCTGGACCGTCACGCTGGAGAAGAACGAGGCCAGCAAGGCGACCTTCACCTTCCGCTCCAGCACCCTCAAGGCGGCGAAGGGCAAGCTGTCCGCGCGGGTGGATCGCGGCGGCAAGAAGCTGCTGCGCGTCGCGGCGATGGGCAACTACGACGGCAAGTCCTTCAGCGGCAAGGGCACGGCGAAGCTGCTCGAGAACCTGCCCTTCAAGCAGGGCAAGACGAGCGGGGTCATCGAGAAGACCGGCACCCAGCTGACCTCCGCCCAGATCATCAAGAACGCCTTCAAGAAGGGCGAGGGCAAGGCCCAGGCCCGCATCAAGACGCAGACGAAGCACGGCCTGCTGGACGTGAAGGGCAGCTTCGACAAGGCGACGATCAGCGGCGCGAAGGACCCGGCCCTGTCGGGCACGATCAAGGCGACGCTGATGAAGTCGCTGACCGTCGGCAAGGGCGAGTGGCAGACGCAGGTGGAGCAGGGCGCGCAGGTCGATGTGTCCCTCAAGAACAACACGCCGCAGATGCTCAGCGCGAAGCCCCTGAAGCTCACGATCCTCAAGAACAAGAAGAAGGCCGCCGCGGTCGACATCAGCGGCAAGTTCAACCTCCGCACGCTCGTGCTGGACGGCAAGGGCAGCGGCAAGCTCTTCAAGAACCTCGAGCTGGGCAGCAAGCCTCGTGCAGTCGTCACGAAGGACAGCGCGGTCAAGCAGCTGGTCATCAGCGGCAACAAGCTGACCCGTGTCGACGGCAAGGTCGGCGTGAAGATCTTCGACCCGAAGAAGGACACGCACCTCGGCGACGCCGACATCACGGGCATCTGGCTGCGCGGCAAGGGCTTCACGGGCAAGGGCCAGTTCGACCTGAAGCAGGAGGTCCCGCTGGGCGGCAAGGGCGCCTGGACCACCGCGCTGGAGCCGAGTAAGGGCACGTCGGTCGCGGCGAGCTTCAGGAACAGCGAGCTGTGGAAGATGAAGGGCGAGCTGAGCGTCCGCATCGACAAGTCGGGCAAGAAGCTCATCCGCGCGAAGGCCGACGGCACCTACAACGGCAAGACCTTCACCGGGAAGGGCTCCGCGAAGCTCATCAACAACCTCGACTGGAAGAAGGGCAAGACGAAGGTCTCGCTCGAGAAGGCCGGCACGGCGCTCGATGTCGTGAAGATCAACAAGTCGAAGTTCGTGGAGGCGAAGGGCAAGGCCTCGGCCCGCTTCAAGCACACGACGTCCAACGGCCTGCTCGACTTCCGCGGCCAGATCCAGAAGGCGCACATCGACGCCCGCAAGGACACGACGGTCTCGGGATCGGTCGAGGCGGAGCTGCTCAAGGAGTACACGGTCGGCAAGGGGACCTGGCAGACCCAGATCCAGAAGAAGGCGAAGGCCACGCTGACGGTGCGCGACAGCAAGCCGCAGACCTTCGAGGCCAGCGCGCTCAAGCTCCTGGTCCTCAAGGACAAGAAGAAGGCCGCCCAGGTCGACGTGCAGGCGAAGTTCAACCTGCGCACCCTGGTGCTCGACGCGAAGGGCGCCGGCAAGCTCTTCCAGGATCTGCAGCTGACCGACTCGCCGAAGGTGGTCGTGGAGAAGGAGTCGGCGGTCAAGCAGATCGTCGTCTCCGGCAACAAGCTCACGAAGATCGACGGCACGATCAGCGTGTCCGCCTACGAGAAGACGGGCGAGAAGATCGTCGAGAACGCCCACCTCGGCGGCGTTTGGACGAACAAGTCCGGCTTCACGGGCGAGGGCGGCGGCAAGACCGCGCGCGACCTGACCGCCGGCAAGCCCGATGGGGCCCACGCGGTCATCAAGAAGGGCGCGGGGGTCAAGAAGATCACCGTCAAGAAGAGCAGGGTCACCCGAGCCGAGGGCGGCGCGCTCCAGATGGAGGTGCACGACAAGGAAGGCCGCCTGATGGGCGGCGGCGGCACCCTCAAGACGCTGGTCGTGAACGACAAGGGCTACACCTTCACCGGCGGCGGCAACCTGAGCTTCCACCGCAGCCTCAAGATCGGGAACAAGACCGGCAAGGGCGTGCGCATCGTGAACGGCACGAAGGTCGGCGCGCAGGTCGTGGACAACGTCTTCACGCGCGTGGGCGGGACCCTGAAGCTCGGGGTCGATGGATCGGACGGCAAGGAGGTCGCGACCGGCGCCCTCGAGAACGTCGACGTCGACATGCGCAAGAAGGACCCGGTCGTCAGCGGCAAGGGCAGCTTCACGACCAGGAGGGAGTTCAAGATCGGCTCCCTGGTCACGGTCAAGAAGGACCTGAAGGCCACGGCTGAGATCAAGAAGAACGAGCTGGTCGAGGCCGGCGTCAAGAACGCCCGCTTCACGCTGCACAAGCTCAACGACGGCAAGGGCGCCGAGGGCAAGGTCAGCGAGGCCACGCTGAAGTTCCCGAAGGTCGGCATGCCCGACTTCGACTTCCTGGGCGGCGCGGTCGACGACTTCAAGATGCTGTCGGGCAAGCTCATCGGAAAGCTGAGCAAGCTGAGCTTCAAGAAGGGCAAGTTCGGCGGCCTGGGCACCGGCAACTACCGGCCCAACAAGCTGATCGACGCGCTGATGTCGCTGCGCTTCGACCCCAGCGACGGGCTGATGATCCCCTGGCTGAAGCTCAAGGGCGACATGAAGCTGCCCCTGCTCAAGAAGTACAAGTTCGTCGAGAAGGGCATGCCCGGCAAGAAGCCGTGGACCCTCGCCAACTTCGGCGTGACGGTGAAGGGCGTGCGTGGCGCCGTGCAGCTCAAGGCCGGCTACGAGCTGGGCACCGAGCCGCTGGTGCTGGAGAGCACCCTCGACACCGGCGAGTTCAACCCCGAGAAGCTGGCGCTGCCGGACTTCACGGCCAAGGCCAAGGTCAAGGGCACGGCCTACGCGAAGGGCTTCGCCGAGGTCGCGGGCCTGATCGGCGTGGGCAAGGAAGACAAGGCCTTCGCCGGCCTGAAGGCGAGCGGCAAGCTCGACGCGAAGCTGGCGGCCTCCCTGACGCCCAGCGGCTCCATCTACGCCCGCGGCGGCGAGCTGGGCGGCAAGATCGGCGCGGACTTCAACGTCACCGGCAACGCGGCGCTGGAAGGCGCCATCGCGCTCGTGGCCCAGCTGCTGGGCGAAGAGGAGCGCACGCCGGACTTCTGGAAGGGCAACCTCGACTTCGGTGAGCTCTTCAACTTCGGCTACTCGGCGGACCTCGGCTTTGGGCCGGCGGAGGGCAAGGGGAAGATCGAGGGCGACCAGGCGCTGCCGAAGGGCGACTCCTTGAAGAAGGAGGCGACGAAGGCCTACGAGACCTCCGCGAAGGTCACCGACAAGCCCGCCACCTCCGCTGCGACCGCGCCCGGCGGCGGCAGCGCGATGAAGGAGATGGAGACCAAGATCGAGGCGATCAAGATCTTCTCCTCGCTGGTGAAGGCCGGGATCTCCGTCGCCGATCTGCTGGGCTCTGCCATCCCGCCCGGCATCAAGACCGTCACGGCCATCGTCGTGCAGGGCAAGTTCATGAAGGCGTCCAACGCCTGCCTGGACCTGTCCATCGCGCTGGACGAGGCCGAGCGGAAGGGCGTGCTCGACCAGCTGACCCGAAAGGAAGGCGCGCTCAAGGACACCATCGAGCTGCTCAAGGACTACAACGACATCATCAACAGCCTCTCGGGGCCGTCGGTGCAGGAGATGTTCGACAACTCCATGGGCGCGGGCAACTTCACCGGCAACGCGATGGTCGTGCTGACGAAGGCGAACAACGTGCACGCCAAGATCCACGGCGCCGACCACCCCTGGCTCAAGTACCGAATCCGCAGCTGGCACAACAAGCCGCTCTGCAGCTGGAGCGACGTGAGCTCCCGAGGCGCGATGTCCCACGCCGCCGGCGCGCTGGAGTGGGTCGGCGCGGTGGACAAGGGCACGGACCCCTTGCAGGAGATGAGCAAGAAGGACTGGGCCCGCAAGCTCCGCAAGCACAAGAAGGAGTGGAACGACCTCGACCAGGTCTGGGTCGACAAGTACCTGGCCGGCGCCGCGAAGTTCTCCCTCGCCCGGCTCTGAAAGTTTCGGTGTCTGACACCGGCGCTTTCATCTGCAAGTCGTGGTGTCAGACACCGGGGCTTTCATCTGCAAGTCGCGGTGTCAGACACCGGGGATTCCATTCCGCGTAGACTCCGCCGCATGGGACCTGTCTTCGAGACCGTTGGCGCCTGGCTCACCGAGCAGGGATTCGAGTACGACACCCAGGGCGAGGAGGTCTTCTCGTTCCGATACCGGGGTGAGAACGGCATCTGGCAGTGCTTCGTCGTCTGCCGCGAGGCGGAGGAGCAGGTGCTCTTCTACTCGGCCGCGCCCGTCGCGGTGCCCGAGGAGCGCCGCATCGACATGGCGGAGTTCATCCTGCGGGCCAACTACGGCTCGGTGCTCGGCGGCTTCGAGATGGACGTGGACGACGGCGAGCTGCGCTACGCGACCGGCCTGGACTTCACCGACACGAAGCTCGACCCGCTGATGCTGCGGAACATGGTGCTCAGCAACGTCCTGATGATGGACACCTACCTGCCGGGCGCGCTGGCCGTGATCCACGGTGGCGTGGCGCCGGACGAGGCCATCGACAAGACCGAGCAGGTCGAGGCCGAAGAAGAGGCCGAAGCCTAGAGCCGGTCCCGCACCCCGGCCGCCAGGCGGTCGATCAGGGCGCGCTCCTCACTCGAGAGCGGCTCCAGCTGGCCCCCGCGAAAGCGGCGCGAGCCCGTCCACTGCAGGTTCGGCCCCGTGCAGGCGTCGTAGGTCACGACGCGGGGAGCCCCCTTGTTGCGCGCGAGGTTGCCGCCCTGGCACCAGAAGCGCTCCGTCGGCGAATCAGGCACGTGGTGCAGCATCTGGCGGACGTGCACGACGCGGCCTGAGTCGAAGTCCCGCGCGCGGAGGACGCCGGGGATGAGCGGCGAGATCTCGACCGGGTGCTCGGCCTTCATCAGGCCGATCCAGAAGGACTCCTTGTCGCCGTGAAAGTGGCGGTGGAAGTCCAACGCGAGCGGCGGTCGGTTGAGCGCGCAGGCGAAGTCGATGGCCTCGCGCGGGACCCGACCGTGGTCCCAGGCGACGAGGCCGGAGTCGACGAGGTGGCGGCGGTGGCGGATGGGGGCCAGCCTTTCGGGGTCTCCCAGCAGCGCCCCAAGCCAGCGCATGCCGCGGCGGTGGCGGCGCAGGCGTCGCTCCTCGAAGTCTCGATCGGGAAAGAGCAGGCTCCCCGTCGCCCTGTAGGCGGCCTGCTCAAAGGCTCGCTCGGGCTGCGTGAAGAAGAGGGCGTCGGCGTCCACGAGCAGGACCTCGGCGAAGCTGCTCGCGGCCACCGCGTGGGGCTTGATGGCGTAGCCGGCGAGCGCAGCCGGGTCGAGGCCCAGGACCGCCGGTGTCTCGACGAGCCGCGCCCCCAGCGACCGAATGATCGCCCGGTTGGCGGGGCTCAAGTCCCCGAGGTGGTGCACCTCCGCGTCCAGGCGGCAGCCGTGGTGCCGCGCGGAGCCCAGCATCGCCTCCAGCTGGGGCACGAAGCGGTCGTCGGCGCAGCAGACCAGGCCGCGTCCCTGGCGCCCAGAGCGGCTCAGATCGAGAACCAGAACATCAGGTTGAGGGTGCCGCCGATCGACGGGGAGGTCTCTTCGTCGGGAAGGCCCACGAAGACCTCGGTCTCCAGCTCCATGAAGTCCGCGAGCACGGCGTTGTAGCCGACGACCGCGAAGCCCGGCTCTGGCTCGCCCCCGCTCACCGAGGTGCTGCCTCGGTAGCCGCCGAACAGCTGATGCCCCTCCGCCGGGGTGCCATACAGGCCCAGCGTGTACTGCATGCCCAGGTCGACGGTGGGCTGCTCGACCAGCTCGATGGAGATGGGCAGCAGCAGGCGGACCCAGCCGCCGAAGCGCCCCTGATCGGGCACGAGGTCGAGGTTGAGCTCCACCCAGGGGGTCGGCGTGGCCCAGGCTTCGGGGCCCGAAGCCGTGAACTCGAAGCCCAGGTCCAGGCTGATGTGGTCGCCGCCGACGGTGCCGAAGAGGCCGCCGCCGGCGTAGATGCCCTCGTCGGAGCCGTCGAAGATGCCGTAGCCGCCCACGAGCACGTAGGCGGTGATGGGGCCGGTGCCGAAGTAGCCGGTGAACCAGCCGTCCAGGGTGCCCGTGGCCTCGTCGGGGATGGCGGAGGCCTGCACGCCGGCTTCGAGGCTGATCTCGCCGGCGTCGAAGGTCTCCCAGGTGTCGAGCGCGTGGGCGGGGCCCGCCGAGAGGAGGAGGAGCAACGCGAGGAGGGTCCGGCTCATGGGGGACATCGTCGGCCGCGGCGCCGACGCTGTCCACCGAGCCCCGGAATGACACCTCACGTGTTTGTGGGACTATTCTCGGGCCAACAGGGAGGCGCGCGATGGTGGCATCGGCGGCGGGTTGGAAGGAGATGATGGACGCCCTTCAGGACGTGCTCGGCCCCTGGGCCGACGCGCCGAAGGTGGAGTCTCCGCACAAGGAGCTCTTGTCCCGCTACGTCGAAGCGGCCGGGCGCCTGGGCCCCGACTACCCGCACCGGCGCGACTTCCTGAAGCTCGTCCCCGCGCGGGCGATCATCAAAGCGGACGGACGCACCCGCGCGCGCATCTTCGAGGATGCCCTGGAGGCCAACATCGAGGGTTTGCGCGCCGTCACCTACCCCAGCGACTGGTCGGACGCCCGCTTCCTCGGCGTGCTCTGCGAGCGCATCGGCAGGCTCTGGCTCCCCCTGGACTCGGAGCGCATCGCCACCCTGATCGACGCCGCGGTGGCGCTGCCCTACGACCGGCGCCTGCTGCTGCTCGACGACCCCCTCGCCCTCGCCGTCGGCTTCGCCTGGTCCAACGCGCCCTCGGACGCCCTCGCCCGATCCGCCCGCCGCGCCGCCCGCGCGCTCGCCTCGTCGATGCACGGCGCCGATCAGGCCCGGGCCGAGGCCTACAGCAAGGCTGTGACGTCGTGAGCGAGGAGTACTGGGAGCCGCCCGAGGTCCTCGTCGTGCCGATCACCGACGAGCTGGACCTGCACACCTTCCGCCCGAAGGAGGTGGGTCACGTCGTCCGGGACTGGCTGCCCGAGGCCCACGCCGCCGGCTTCCGCCGCGTGCGCATCATCCACGGCAAGGGCAGGGGATCGCTGCGCCGCACCGTGCACGCGGAGCTCGGGAAGAGCGACCTCGTGCAGCGGTTCGAGCTCGCGGGTCAGGGCCACGGCAGCTGGGGCGCGACCATCGCCTGGCTGTCCGACTGAACCTGCATTCCGGGCTTTGGGGAGGGCCGGATCGCGCCCGCGCCGCCATCGTCGCGCGCCCCCCTATACTGGCGCGTCGCTGCGAAACGGCGGTCCACGCTGAGGGACCCCCAACGCAGCCACTGGGAGCCTCAATGCGCTTGATTCATCTGCTGCTTCTCTTGCCGGCCCTGATCCTGGCCGGTTGCCCCGACGACGGTGACGACGACGACAGCGCCGCGCCGGAGCCGGTGGTCGGGCGCGTGCACGTGCTCGGGGGCGGCACCTTCGAGACGATTCAGGAGGCGATCGACGCCGCGCCCACGGGCGGCACCGTGACCCTGGATCCCGGCTGCTACGACGAGGCCTTCGAGATCACCAAGGGGATCAGCCTTTCGGGCGACACCCCCGACACGACGGTCATCACCGGCGGCGGCGCCGGCATCGTCGGCATCGTGGACTCGGTCGTCGACCCGGTCACGATCGCCAACCTGCGGCTCTACGCGCCCTTCGACTCCCCCGGCACGCTGCGCACGCTGCGGGTGGCCTCGTCCGTCGACGTCGTGCTCAACAACCTCGCCATCGGCTTCGAGATGGCGACCCTGCCCGAGGCCGACCCCGACATCTGCGTCCGGGCCATGCCCGAGGGCAGCTTCACCCTGGCCGCCACCAACGGCTACTGCAGCCAGGGCCTGCTCGGCGTCGAGGTGAGCCAGGCCAACCTGCTGGCCTCGGAGGTCGACATCCAGTGCGTCGGCTACCAGAACGCGTCGGGCGGCACCGGCATCCTCGTGCAGACCGACTCGACCCTGACGATCACGGACAGCAGCATCGGCTTCGTGGGCAGCTTCGGCATCCGCACCATCGACTCGACGCTCACCGTCAACGACGTCGAGATCAACCAGGTGCTGCGGGACGAGTCCGCGCAGGACTTTGAGTCCAACGGCTCCGCCATCTTCGTGGAGGCCGGCACGGGCGAGGCCCTGGTGGACGGCCTCACGGCGACCAACGGCGTCTTCGTCGGCCTGTGGGTCGAGGCGCCGCGGCTGACGGTCAGCAACTCCTACTTCGAGCAGTTCAACTACGGCATCTACATGCCCGGCGACAACGCCTCCGCCTCGGGCCGCACGCTCACCCTGACCAACAGCGTCTTCAAGGACCTGCGCAACGAAGCGGTTCTGGCCTCGGCCTCGTCCACGCTGGTCGGCAACGAGTTCAGCATCGACACGCTGGCCGACTCCGGTTCCCAGAACGGCGGCGTCCGGCTGCTGGGCGTCGACACGATCCAGGACGTGCGCAACAACGACTTCTTCGGGCTCAGCGAGCGCGGCCTGGCGATCTTCGGCGACAACAACGACGGCAACGTCGCCGAGGCCATCGTCGAGGGCAACACCATCAC
>JAJDAI010000540.1 GCA_029261955.1 Deltaproteobacteria bacterium
GCAGCACGATGGCCAGCAGCGCGATGGCGGAGAGGGGGAAGAGGCGCGAGATGCTCCGGTAGCTCTCCTTCATCACCTCGGCGATGACGGCGGGATCCCCGGCCCGGTGCAGCCCCTCCCGCGCGAACCCGGCGGCGGCCAGCTCGTCGAGCGTCGCCCCCACCAGCAGCGGTCCCTGCTCCACCGGGCGCAGCGGGTCGACGGTCAGCTCCACCAGGATCGCGCCCGCGCTGCCGTCCTCGGCCAGGACCGAGCCGGCGTAGCGCGCATCCGCGAGCAGCCGGCGCCTGGCCTCCTCGGCCCCAGCCGAGCGCGCGATGTCGGAGTAGGGCGTCACGACCAGCCCGCCGTCGGCGCTGCGCACGTCGACCGCGTCGAGCAGGCTCGTGACCTTGTGGACGTCGGGCCAGGCCTCCACCGCGTCGACCGCCGCCCGCAGTCCATCGAGCGCCGCGGGCTCCAGGGGGTTGTCGCTCTCGTAGGCGACGACGAAGGCCTCGTCGTTTCCGAAGGCCTTGGCGCGCTCGAGGTACTCGGCGTACTCGGGCACGTCGCCCAGGAAGAGGCCGCCGATCGACGAGGCGATGACCATGCGCGACGCGCTCGCCAGCGAGACGAGGGTGAGCAGCGCGCAGACCACCAGCACCGCGACGCGGTGGCGCAGCACGAAGCGGAAGGTCCGTTCGATCACGGCCGGGCCAGCGGGTTTCGACGGGGGGGAGGCGGCAGCAGGCCGTGATTCCAGCAGGCTCCCCGGCAGATGGCAACGGGCGGCGGTGGGTGGCCAGGGCGAAGGCTACTGCACGCCCCGGCGGAGCAGCTCCCGCTCGAGGAAGGCCCGCATCCGCGCCGGGTCCGTCGTCGGCATGGCGAGGTCGTCGCGTGTGAAGCCGTTGTTGTCCTCGGCGGCCAGCTCGCCCGGGTGGGGCGGGTACTCCAGCAGGGCCTGGAGCCGGGCGTCCGAGGCGCTGTCGGTCCACACCGCGTCCACGAAGTCCGACGACCAGACGTGCGCGCTGACCCCGGCGTCGCGGTGGCAGCACGAGCACGAGCAGCTCAGGAGCTGGTCCTGCGCCCAGCCCAGGTCCGGGTCCGTCAGCCGGGCCGGGTCCGGCTCGTCGACCTGACGCGAGGCCTGCCCGCGCTCCACGTCGGTGCAGGGCCCCTCGACCTTCTCGCAGGAGTAGCTGGCGTCGAAGCGCTCGCCTTCGGCCACGCAGGTCCCGTTGAAGATCGAGTCCTGGGGCACCTCGTCGTACGCGACGCCATCGGACAGGCACTGCCGCTCGTCGCAGCCCGCCGTCAAGAAGAGGAGGAGGACCAGGAGTCCGGCCTGGGCGATCGATCGGGTCTGCATGCGGCGCTGCCTCCAGGGGTGCAGCCCGCACTGTACGGGCGGCGGGGGCTGGCCCCTAGAGCAGGAACGGCGCCGGCACGACGCCCATGAGCCAGGAGTGCCCCCAGAGCAGGAAGACCACGTAGAACGCCAGCCCGACCCCCACCGCGATGGCGTCGTTCCAGGGCCCGGGCGGCGCACCCGGAGGCGGCGGTGCGTTGCGGCGGCTCGCGGACATCCGGGCGAGCCCCGCCCAGATCAGGAGGCTCCCGAAGAGCAGCAGGTCGTGCAGCATCCCGTTGGCGAGCAGGTGGGACAGCGCCCAGATCTTCGTCGCCAGCAGCATGGGGTGCTTCGTCTTGCTCAGGATGCGGCCGGGCAGGTAGGCGGCCATGAAGAGCGGGAAGACCGGCAGCATCAGCAGCAGCGTCAGGTGCGTCATGCCAGCGGGCGGCACCCACAGCAGGGTGGGCTCGAGGCGCGCCTGCCCGTAGCCGATGGTGATGGCGACCAGCCCCGCCAGGGACAGCAGGCTGTAGAGGCCCTTCCAGGCAGCCTCGCCGAGCTGCGCCTGCCGGCGGTCGCGCCAGCCCCGCGAGGCGATCGACACGCTGTGCGTGCCCAGGAAAAGCACCAATCCGACGATCAACAAGCTCACGCGGTCCTCCGGCTTCGCAGAGGCCGCGGGGGGGCGGCTTCGGCGGGACGCGCGAAGCATGGCAGGGACGGGCCCGGGACGCGACGGGGGGAGCGTCGAGGCCGCCGCGAGCACGTCAGGGTCGCCCTGCGGTGCCGCCGATAGACTCCCGCTCCCCGTTTCCCGATCACGTCCCTTCGAAGGAGCCCCCGTGGCCACCGATCCGCTGCAGCCGACCGTGAGCGTGGCGGTCGAACAGCTCCACCGCCGAGCCGAGCGCCTGACGCCCACCAGCCTGCTGAAGCAGCTGGGCATCGGGCGGACGATCGATCTGGGTGCCGAGACGGTCCCGTCCCCGGGCTCGGGCGAGCTCGGCGCGTCGGAGTACGAGGCGCAGGCTCGCTTCCAGGTCCTGCGGGAGCTCGGGCGGGGGGGCATGGGCATCGTCGTCGAGGCGAAGGACCCCGAGCTAGGCCGCTCCGTGGCGGTCAAGGTCGTGCTCGAACCCGAGAGTGTGACCCCCGCGCAGCTCGCCCGCTTCGTCGCCGAGGCGCGGGTCACCGGCCAGCTCCAGCACCCCAACATCGTGCCCGTCTACGCCATGGGCGTGACCGAGCAGGGCCAGGTCTTCTTCGTCATGAAGAAGGTCGAGGGTCGCACCCTCGCGGAGGTCCTCAGCGCACTCGCAGATGGGGATCCGCAGACCCTGGAGCAGTGGCCCCTCCCGCGTCTGCTCCAGGCCCTCATCCAGGTCTGCAACGCCATCGCCTACGCGCACAGCCGCCACGTGATGCACCGCGATCTGAAGCCCGCGAACCTCATGTTCGGGCCCTTCGGTGAGGTGCTGGTGATGGACTGGGGCCTCGTGCGGCGTCTGGGCGAGGAGGAGGAGCTGAGCTGGGAGTCGGTGGATCTCCAGGCCTCGACGCTGCGCGCGCCGGTGGCCGACAGCTCGGAGCCGCGCCCCGACTTCGTCATGCCGACGCTGGCGCGGACCGCGGACGGCGCCATGGTCGGCACCCCGGGCTACATGAGCCCCGAGCAGGCCAGCGGGCAGCTCGACTCGCTCGAC
>JAJDAI010000055.1 GCA_029261955.1 Deltaproteobacteria bacterium
AGACCCGGAAGCTGCCGAAGGTGACACCCGTGGGGTCCACGACCGTCTCCTCGGGGTAGTCGCCCTCGCGGTCCCAGACCCACTCGGCGACGTTGCCGGTCATGTCGAAGAGGCCCCAGGCGTTGGCCGCGAGCCCGCCGACGGGCCGCGCCTCGTAGGGCTGCGCCGCCTCGGTGCACCAGCCCACTGCGGCCAGGTCATTCGAGCCGGAGTAGACGTGGGCTTCGCCGCCGCGGGCAGCGAACTCCCACTCCGATTCGGTGGGCAGGCGCCAGCCCGGGGAGCTCGGGTCGAAGGTGACGTCGTCGTCCACCACGGTGTAGGCGCGGGCCAGGCCGAGCTCGTCGCTCAGCTCGTTGGCGAAGTCGATGGCGTCGAGCCAGGACACCGACTGCACCGGGTGGTCGTCCGAGCAGCCGTAGATGCAGGCCGATGGCGAGAAGCCGCTGACCTCCAGGTAGAAGCCCTGGGTGACCTCGTGAGCCGCGACCAGCAGGTAGTTGGTGAACTCGACGCGGTGCTGCACCTCGACCGCCGAACGGCCCTCTTCGCTGGGCGGGCTGCCCATGATGAAGTCGTCGGGCGGGATGCAGACGATGGGCACGCTGGCGCTGCCGACGCTCAGCTCGGCATCCGCGGAGAGGCAGAGGTCTTCGGTGGCGTCGTCGTCGTCCACCGCGTCGTCGTCGTCCACCGCGTCGTCGTCGTCCACGGCGTCGTCGTCATCGACCGCATCGTCGTCGTCGACCGCGTCGTCGTCGTCCACCGCGTCGTCGTCGTCCACCGCGTCGTCGTCGTCCGCGCTGATGTCGTCGTCGTCCGCGGTGACGTCGTCGTCGTCGCTCGGGCAGGTCCCCGGGGCCTCACCGCGGAACCAGCAGAGGTCGCAGCCGCCCAGCAAGGACAGGAGCAGGAGCAGCCTCACCTCAGAACCGCCCGTGCAGGCCCAGGACGAAGGAGCCGTCGGGCAGCAGCGCGAGGGTGGGGCGCGGAACGCGGTGCAGCGCGACCTGCGGCTGGGCCCCGGAGGCGATGAGCGCGATGCCGACGCCCTCCAGCACGCCGCCGGCGATCGTCAGCGCGAGCCCGGCGTCGAGGAAACCGGCGTACCAGTCGGGGTTGCCCCCGGCGCCGGTCTTGATGCCGTAGTTGGCGAGCAGGCCGATGCCCACGCCGAGCGTGGCGCCTCCGCCGACCGCGAGGCCCGCGCCGATGCCCTGCCGCGCCTGTCGCTGCGTGCGCACGACCCTCAAGGCGCCGCCGATCCGACCCTTCGCCTCGGAGCCCCAGGCCTTGTGCTCGGGGAACAGGCCGTCGATCTGCAGGTAGGTGCGCAGGTGGGTCATGGCCTGCTCGAGCTGACCGCGGTCCTCCAGGACCTCGATGCGGATCTGCTGGGCGAGCCAGGTCGAGGGACCCGCCTCGAGGCTGATCGCGCGCTGCGCCAGGCGGTAGGCCTCGGCGACGTCGCCGTTGGTGTAGGCCTCTTTCGCCTGGAGCTGGATCTCGCCCGCGCGGCGGGCGTCAGCACCGAAAGCCAGGGACGGCAGCAGCAGCAACAGGAGCAGCAGGCGAGCCATCAGGCATCCCTCAGCGGGCGAGGGACGGCACCTTCTTGGAGCCCGATTCGGGCCAGGTGGCGACGCGCTCACCCTTCGCATCGCAGCGAAGTTGATAGCGGAACCCGCTGCGCCAGGCCACCTCATAGGGGAGGAACAACTCCGCCTCGAAGTGCCCGCCGCCGGTCCCGGCCATACGTTGGGTCTTCCAACCGCCGTCGGCCAGGTCCCAGGGCGCGTAGGCCAACTTCGGCGTGCAGGCGCCAGGCGGATCGACCTTCACGGACAGCCGGGTGGGGGTGCCGATGACGACGGTGGAGGGGCCGCTGTGCTCCAGGCTCGCGCTGACCTTCGTGACGGCGCGGGGCTTCGGCGTCGGCCGCGGGGTGGGCCGGGACTCGACGCGCGCCTTGGGGGTCGGCTCGCGGGCGGGAAGCGGCGTGGGCCCGGGTGCTTCGGGCTCGACGCGGCTGGGCGTGGCGACGGGCTCCTTCCGGGAAGGCTGGGGCGTGGCCTCGGGAGCCAGATCGGGAGTCAACTCCGCGAGACGACCCCCGGCCCCGGGATCGACCGGCTCGCCGATGATCTCGGCCGGGTCGACGTCCACGGGGCCATCGATCACCGCGTCCCCGTCGTCCGATCCCCGGATCATCAAGAAGGCCACCGCCAGCGCCACGATCCCCAGGATCCCCAGGGCCATGCCGGCGAGCATCAGCCGGTCCGTGCGCGGGTGCGGCGGGACCTGCCGCGTCGCTCCGAGCGTGGCCTCAACGGGATGGCGGGGCGGAGCCGGCGTGGGCGGCATCGCCCGGGTGGCGCCGATCGGCGGCGCGGTGGAACGAGCCGAGCCCGTCGCCGAGACGACCCGGGTCGGTGCGCTGCGAAGCGCCGCCTGGGAGGCCTGCAAGGCGATCCCATCCAGGGACAGCTCCTCGAAGTCGTCCGTCACGCGCAGCTGGGTGGGGCCGCCCTTGGGCGTCAGCACGGCGTCGGTGAAGCGGGGATCCCCGGCCGCCCGCGCCTCGTCGATCCACCGCTTGATGGGCCCGGGCGCCTGCACCGGCCCCTGCATGCCCCGCACGGCCGCCTCCAGCTCGAGCGCGCTGTCGAAGCGTTCATCCCGCTCCGCGCGCATGCAGCGGCGGACCACCTCGCTGGCGCCGGGCACCGCGGCATCGACCGCATCCAGCCGGTCCTGCTCGAGCAGCAGCTCCTCGACGCGGACCACGCTCATCATGATCTGGTAGACGGTGTCGCCCCCGAAGAAGCGCTTCCCCGTCAGCATCTCGTAGAGCAGACAGCCCGTCGCGAAGAGGTCGGAGCGCGCGTCCACCGGCTGACCCGCCGCCTGCTCGGGCGACATGTAGGCCGGCGTGCCCTTGGTGAGCCCCGTCTCGGTCGTGTTGCCGCCGATGTGCGTCGCCTTGGCGATGCCGAAGTCCAGGACCTTCACCAGGCCCGAGTTGCTGACGATGACGTTGGACGGCTTGAGGTCGCGGTGGACCAGCGGGGTCCGGTGGTCCTCCCCCCCGAGCTCGTGAGCGTGCGAGAGGCCGGCGCAGATCTGGGCGACGATCTCGAGCGCGACGTCCGGCGGCAGCGCCTCGCGCGTCTCCAGCAGCCGGTCGAGGCCGATGCCCGACACCAGCTCCATCGCGATCCAGGCCTGCCCGTCGACCTCGCCGAAGTCGTAGGTCTCGACGACGTTGGGGTGGTGCAGCAGGCCGCCCAGCTTCGCTTCGTGGATCAGCGCCTGGGTGAGGCGCTCGTCCTGGGAGCCGATGGAGGCGCGGATGACCTTGACGGCGGCGCGCTTGCGGAAGCCGCGCAGGCCCTGGAGCTCGGCACGGAACACGCGCGCCATGCCGCCTTCACCCAGCACGCCGAGCAGGTTGTAGCGCCCGAAGGGAACGGGGAAGTCCCGGTCCTCCAACAGATCGGGCCTGACCTTTCCCGCAGATCCCATGAACCGCCTAGCTGAGCACGCTGGCCACGAGGCCGCAGTGCAATCGACTCCCTACCAGATCAGCGCCAGTAGGTGACCCAGGTCTGCAGGTTGATGTTCCCGCTGTGAGCGGGCTGTCCCCAGTTCGTCGAGTACTCGATGGCCGAGGTCTCGCCTGCGGTGACGCTGTCGGTGATGTCGAAGATCCAGGGGTCGACCTGCTTGCCCGGGCACCACGAGCTGCGCTCGAACCACCAGGTCCCGTGCTGGTTGGGCACGGTGCCATTCTCGATCTGGTTCAGGCAGCCCTGGTTGTTGCCCATGTTCGGGTGCTCGGCCACGAAGGAGTTCCCGCCCACCGTGAAGGTGTGCTGGTGGTCGCAGAACTCGGCGCAGTTGTGCGGGTCGCTCATACCGTGGCCGGTGACCGTCACCGAGAGGTGCACGCGCGTCGCGTCGGCCGGCACGGTGATCTCCATCG
>JAJDAI010000541.1 GCA_029261955.1 Deltaproteobacteria bacterium
GCTTGAGGGTGTCCGGGTCGACGCGGCCGAAGCCGGGCCCGTAGAAGACCGCGATCTTCAGGTTCTCGATGGCCGCAGCCAGCGGCTCGCCGCGCATCGGATCGCCCCCGCTCAGGCCCGTCAGCAGCGTTGCGACGTCACCGCCCCGAGAGGCGTCCCGAAAGCCGAACATCAGCGCGATCCCCGGGATCATCCCGCTGATGAAGCCCGCCACCGCCGGCCAGCCCCGCGCCCGCCAGGCCAGGAAGACCGGGCCCATGAGCATCGGCGCCAGCGACGCGCTCTGGTAGACGCCGAAGCCGGCCACCAGGCCTGCCAGCAGCACGCCCGTCCAGCCCTGGAGCACCAGCCAGAGCGAGGCCCCCAGGAAGATGGCGCTGCCGAAGTGCGCGAAGGTGTTCGTCGCCGAGATCGCGCCCCGCTGCACCAGCGGCATGGGGAGGATCATCAGGACCGCGACCATCCAGGGAGGCGCCCGCGGAGCCGCCGCCCGCGCCACGCCAAACCAGCACAGCGCCCAGAACGCGCCCAGCAGCAGGGTGAAGACCTTCAAGGCCAGGAAGGTCGGCCCCATCGCCACGAAGAAGGGGATCGCGAAGGGCTCCAGCGACCAGACGGTGCGTCGCCGCCGCCCAGCCCCGTTCATCAGGTCGTCGCCGTGGGACGAGTCGGTGCTCAGCGTCGCGTAGTCGTCCAGCTGCCCGTCGAGCGCGGCGATGGCGACGTTGCCGTACTCGGACTCCTCGAGGTCCACCGCGTCGAAGGTCCCCAGCACCAAGAGCAGATGCACGGCGAAGAACCCCACGAACACGGCAGCCGGCAACCACTTGGGAGCATCACGACGCACCCGCGCATTCTACGCGGGCCAGTTGGGGTCAGACCCCACTCAGCCCATTTCCAGCACGGCGGTGTCTGACACCAGAGTGCTCGTTTTCGGACACTGGTAGCCTCCCCGGCCATGAGCGACGAACGTCCTGACCGCATCTGGCACAAGACCGCCCCCGAGGGCCCCTGGGACGTCATCGTCATCGGGTCCGGCATGGGGGGCATGACCGCAGCGGCGATGCTGTCGAAGATCGGCAAGCGCGTGCTGGTGCTCGAGCAGCACTACGTGCCCGGCGGCTTCACCCACACCTTCAAGCGCAAGGGCCGCAAGACCGGCTACGTCTGGGACGTGGGCGTGCACGCGGTCGGCGAGGTCACGCCTCACTCGCTGACCGGCAAGCTGCTCAAGGACCTCAGCCGCGACGAGCTGGAGTGGACCTCGCTCGGGCCCGTCTACGACGAGTTCCACTACCCCGGCGGCTTCCGAATCGACTTCCCGGACAGCCCGCAGAAGTTCCGCGCGAACCTGGTGGAGGCCTTCCCCGAAGAGGAGAAGGCCATCGACCGCTACCTGGAGCTCGTGCGCGAGATCGCGGCCGGCATGCGCGGCTACTACCTGGCCCGCACGCTGCCGCGCTGGACGCGAATCATCAGCGACCGGACCATCAGCAAGACCGCGAACCAGTGGCTGGACCGCACGGCCGAAGACGTGCACGCGGAGCTGACCGACAACCCCAAGCTGCAGGCGATCTTCGCGGCGCAGTGGGGCTACTACGGGGTGCCGCCGTCCCGCGCGTCCTTCGCGATGCAGGCGTTGGTGGTGAAGCACTTCCTGCACGGCGGCTACTACCCGAAGGGGGGCTCGCAGCAGATCGCGAAGGCCCTGCTCGGCACGGTGGCGGCCAACGGCGGCTGGACCCGAATCCGGGCCGACGTCGACCAGATCCTCATCGAGCGCGGCCGCGCGGTCGGCGTGCGCATGAAGGACGGCGAGGAGATCCGCAGCAAGAAGGTCATCAGCTGCGCCGGCGTCGCCGCGACGCTGGAGCGCCTGGTGCCCGAGTCGGTGGCGGAGAGCGATTGGGCGCAGTCGGTCACCACGCTCACGCCCGGCCCGGCCCACCTCTGCCTCTACCTCGGCTTCAAGGGGGACATCCGCACCGCCGGCGCGTCCGCCGCCAACAAGTGGTTCTACGAGACCTGGACGCCCGAGGACGAGACCTGGGAAGTGAAGCCCGGCTCCATCGGCCGCGCGTCCTGCCTCTACACGTCCTTCCCCTCGCTCAAGGACCCCGACCACGAGCCGGGCGAGGGCGAGCGGCACACCGGCGAGGTCGTGACCTTCGTGCCCTGGGACGTGTTCGAGAAGTGGTCCGGCACCGAGTGGCACAAGCGCGGCGACGACTACGAGGCCCTCAAGCAGGAGATCCACGACGCGATGCTCGCGCAGTTCTTCGAGCACATGCCCGAGCTGAAGCCGATGCTCGACTACTCCGAGCTGTCGACGCCGCTGTCCACGGACCACTTCTGCCGACCGCTGAAGGGCTCGATCTACGGCCTGGAGCCCACGCCCACACGCTTCCGCAACCGCTACCTCTCACCGATCACGCCGATCCCGGGCCTGTACTTCGGCGGCTCGGAGGTCAGCAGCGTCGGCGTCATCGGGGCGATGATGGGCGGGGTGCTCGCCGTCGCGTCCGCCGAGCCGCTCAAGGGCTGGCAGTACCTCAAGTCGATCATGACGTCCGACTGAAGCTCAGCCCTCGTCCACGGCGGGCCACTCGGCCGACACGGAGGCCGCGTCCGTCGCCACCTGGAGCGAGCGCGAGGCCCGCAGGATCGCGCCGAAGATCCCGTCGACCCCGTCCGGGTCCAGGCCCAGGTCGTCCGCCCAGTCGCGGCGCACCTGGCGCATGTCGGTCTCGCGCTTGGGATCGCGCACCTCGACGCCCATCTCGGCCTTGGCCTTCTTGGCCTTCTTCGCGAGGCGCGAGCGCTGGGCGAGCAGGTCGAGGAGCTGGCGGTCGAGGTGGTCGATGTGGTCGCGGGCCTGCTGCAGATCCGGGGAGCGCCGACCGAGGTCGGGGATGACGAGCTCGGGCTCCTCCGCTTCCGGCGGGGCCTCGTGATCCAGGGCCTCGTCCAGGGCCGTGAGCGAGGCCAGGAAGTCCTTGCGAAGGGCCGAGGCGTAGGGGTTCTCCCGGTTGAGGATGCCGAGCAGGTGGCCGGCGTCGACGCGCACGGCCTGGATCAGCCGGGCGAGGCCGCGGGCGGAGGGCGGTACGACGTCGGACTCGAAGCTGGCGCCGGCGTCCATCAGCCCCTTGGCGATGAAGAAGCCCAGGGCGTGGGCTTCGGCCATGGCCTGATCGTGGCTCTGGGCGTCCTGCTCGATGACGGTGCAGTCGAGGCGGCGCAGCAGGCCGCGCACGCTGCGGAAGGCGGCGCGGTGGCGCGGGTTGGGGCAGACGACCACGCGCAGCGGTCGCTCGCCGCGGGCCAGCGAGGCCGGGCCGAAGAGGGGGTGCGTCGCGACCCAGGGGATGGCGTCGCCCAGGACCTCGGCCATCACGGCTTCGGGGCCGACCTTCACCGAGCCGACGTCGGCCACGATCTGCTGCGCGTTGAGCAGCGGGCGGATCTTGACCAGGACCTCGCGGAAGGCCGGGACGGGTACGGCCAGGACCACGAAGCGCGCGCCGGCGACCACGTCGTGCAGGCCGCCGAACTGGCGGTGCTCGGGCACCGGGGTGCGCGGATCCCAGGCGGCGACCTCGAAGCCGCCGGCCTCGAGCAGGTCGCACATGGCCGCGCCGAAGCGGCCGTGGCCAACGACACCGATCTGGTGGTTCAGGGAAGGCACGGGCGTGTTCTAGTGCATCGAAGGGCGAAGCGCTCGCTGGGTGCCCTGGAGCGGGGCGGGCCCGGGTGTCCGGGCCCGCTGCCCACTACCAGCTCAGGCTGACCGTGCCGTTGCCGCTGTTGATGCCCGGCGTCGTGCTGCCGGCGCTGACGCCGTCGATGTAGGACGAGCCGCCACCGCCGCCGCCGCCGCCCCAGGAGCCGCCGCCGCCGTT
>JAJDAI010000542.1 GCA_029261955.1 Deltaproteobacteria bacterium
CGGCCCACGCGGCCCGCCGCGTGGAAGCGGCGCAGCAACTCCTGGACCCCGGTGACCTCTTCCCCTTCGCTGCCGCTGGCGACGCGGGAGTCGCGCGCGCACCAGGCCAGGGGCGCGCACCCCCTGAAGTTGCTCAGGCCGCGCTCCACGAGGTGCTTCTCGTCGAAGCCCTGGTGCACGGGGAGCAGCTGCACGGCCGTCACGCCGAGGCTCTTCAGGTGCTCGATCACGGGGGCCGAGCAGAGGCCGAGGTAGCGCCCCCGCAAGGCCGGTGGCACTGCGGGGTTCTGCACCGTCATCCCGCGGGCGTGCACCTCGTAGAGCACCGTCTGCGACCAGGGTGTGCGCGGCGGGCGGTCGGCCTGCCAGTCGAAGCGCTCGTCCAGCAGCAGCGAGCGGGGCACCGTGGTGGGGTCGTAGGGGCCGTGGACCTGGGTGGGGTGCCAGCGGTGGGGGCCGGTCGTCGCGCGGGCGCGCGGGTCGACCAGCAGGCGCTGCGGGTCGAAGCGGTGCCCGAGCCAGGATGCGCGCTCGCCGTGGACCCGAAAGCCGTACTGCGTGCCTGCCGACAGGCCGGCGACCTCGGTCTGCCAGAGCCCGGCGTCCACGTGCTCCAGGGGGACCCGCTCCTCCGTGCCCGGGGAGGAGGGGTCGAGGAGGCAGAGCTCGACCGCGGAGGCGTGCAGCGACGAGAGCGTGAAATGAGCACCGCCGTCCACGAGGCGTGGGCCGAGGTCGGGGCCTGGTCGGGTCGGCTTGGGCGGCATGCAGCCCGCCATGATAGCGGCGCGGTCAGCCCATCAGGAGGACGTGCTCGTGCCAGCGCGCCCCGGCGCCCGCTCGGCCGGCCGCCGCGAGGGCCTCGCGCCCGGCGTCGACGGCCTGCGCGACCGAGGCTCCACCGGCCAGCGCGCCGTAGAGTCCGTCGTAGAGGGTCCAGGCAGCGGAGGCGTCCGCGCCGGTTCGCGGCGTCAGGACCGCGTTGAGGTCCATGCCGGCCAGTCGGGCCAGCAGGGCCCCAAGCGTGTGGGGCGTGACGGTGCCCGCGGCGACGTCGAGGGTCAGCAAGGTCGGGGCGCCGCGCTCGCCTCCTTCGACGAGGTCCAGCCAGCGGTTGAGCCCCTGGAGGCCACGCGCCGAAGCGATCACGACGTGCAGCGCCACCTGGGGCGCCGGCTGCAGCGGCTCCAGCTCGTTCAAGCTGGCGGCTTCGGGCAGCTCGTGGCGTGCGCGGATGGTCTCCACCGCCGCGATCCGCGCGGCGCCTTCACGGCAGGTGGGATCCGGGAGCCAGCGCAGCATGGCGACCGGTCCGGTCGCTTCGGGGCGGGCCGAGCGCTGCGTGCGTCGCGTGACGCTGCTGCCGCGCTGGAGGGCGAGGGGAGGGGAGTCCGGGCCCGAGGCCAGGAGCTCCCAGGGCAGGGCGTCCAGCCCCTCCCCGTCCAGGCTGAGGCGCAGGGCGAGGCCGTTCTTCGCTCCCCTGAGCAGACGCTCGAAGCGGGTGGAGACGGCCGAGCTGGCCCCCAGGACCTCCGACAGCACCTGGCCGATCTCGACCTCGCGTGCCGACCACTCCACGTCGCGGGAGAGCCCCAGCGACACGCTCACGGCGAGGGTGTCCTGGACGGCGCGCACGCGGCCCTTCAGCGCGGAGACGACGGCCGGCTTCAGGCGGGCCTGCACCGCGCCTCCGAAGCCGCCCTCGAGCCGGATCGACCAGCTCCCGGCGTCTTCGGTGATGGAGAGGGACACCGAACGCGGCGCCTGGAGTGGGGCCGGGTTGCGGCCGCCGACCTGCACCTCGAAGTCCTCCGCGGCGCAGCGGCCGGCTTCGAGGTCTTCGCGCAGCTGGGCCCAGCGCTTCGGCTCGGGGCTCGTCCAGTCGACCCGGAAGCCCTGGGACACCAGCGCGACGACGTAGCGGTGCGTGCCCGGCGGGGGCAGGAGGTTCACGGGGATCTCGAAGCCGCCCTCGGGATCGGAGAAGGCGTCGAGCGGGCGCCAGCTGCGCGGGGCGGTCGGGAAGACCACGCGCGCTTCGCCGCCGACCTCGCGCACGACCACCGGCCGCAAGGCCGCCGGGTGGATCTCCCCGAGGTGAACCAGCAGCTGCTCGCCCAGGGCGTGGGTCGCCGCGCCCAGCCGCGCCGCCCGGCGCCACTGAAGTCCGAGTCGAGGGGCTCCGGCGGGCACGCTCCAGCGAGCGGGGGTCCGCGTCCTCGTTCGGGGAGCCTTGAGCGGGGCGGCCGGTGCGTGCCGGTCCCTCGCGGCCGCGACCACGTCCGCGTCCAGGGCCAGGCTCGTCGCGAAGCGATCCACCAGCTCCCGCCGCTCGGCTTCGCCCGTCAGGCCGGGGAGGATGAGCGCGCGCTCCCAGGGGGAGGCGGCTCCGTCCGAGGTCGGCAGGAAGAGCGCCTGGACGGTGTCCCAGCCGCTCGGTGCCGTGGCCTGGCCCGCGTCGCTGAGCCCCCGCAGCAGCCCCACCGCGCTGAGGGACTGCGCCTCGACATGCGCCCGGTCCCGCAGATCGCTCTGCTGCGCGAGGTCCACGGCGAGGCTGTGGTCCAGCAGCAGCAGGCGCTCCACCAGGTTGCGCAGCAGCACCGCGCAGGTCTGGTGCACGGGCAGCTCGGAGCAGGCCTGGAGGGCCGTCTCGAGCTCGAGGTCGAGCACGCCGTCCTCGGCACCCTCGCGCTCGAGGTCCAGCAGGTTCTCGGTCGCGATGCGGATGATCCGCATCTCGAACGAGGAGTCAGCGAGGTCGGGAACGAGGTGGTGCATGTCCGTCCTAGGGAATCTGCATGGCTTCACGGAGGCCGCCCAGCCGGAGCCGGGGCGGTTCGTGAATCGGGGGCGGGGGCGCTTCGGCCGGGGTCGGTCGGGCGGCTTCGGAGGCGACGCTGGCTTCGCGGGCTACGTTCTTGAGCTCGCTGGCCATGCGCTTGGAGGCTTCGGCGGCGTATCGGGCTTCGTCGGTTGCGTCGTCGCAGGACAGCCCGTCGACGGGGAGTTCTGCGATGCGGTCCAGCCGCTTGCGGACGCTCCGCTCGCGGGACGAGGTGCCGGCGCGGGCCGCGATGGCGGCGACGGCCAGGGCCGCGCGCAGCGACTCGACGGCGAGCGCGGTGGCGAGGCCCCGCTGCTCCGGCTCGAGGGTGCCGATGGCGTCCCGACCGCGGCGGGCGACGTTGGCCTGCCGCTGGGCGTCGTAGTAGTCGCTGGCTCGCTCGTCGGCCAGCAGGTCCAGGCGGAGCGCCTCGGCCTTGCGGCGGCGCTGGAGATCGTCCACGGAGGCGGGGTCCACCGCTTCGGCCTCCAGGATCTCGAGCACGATCTCCTGGCAGCGGTAGACCCGCCGCGAGGGCCGGGCCATGAAGGCCGACTTGATGGCGTTCGCGGCGACCGGCATGGAGTTCGCCTCGCGCGGGAACTCGCGCCGGGCCAGGTGCACGTAGGCGTTGCGGGCTTCCGTGCCGCGCAGGGCCTCGCGCAGCAGGAGCAGGACGACGTGCAGGTCCTGGGGACGCGAGGCCCCCGGGGCCGTGCGGGCGCGCCGGGCCCGGATCTCGGCGGCCAGCACGTGCACCGCGAGCTCGACCACCTCGTAGCGCTCCATGGAGCCGTTGAGCAGCGGGAACCAGCCCTGGAAGTAGGGCGGCGCGGGATCCTCGGGACCGGGGCGATCGGCGGACCGCGCCCGGCTCAGCGCCAGGGCCATGCGGCCCGCGTCGCCGCTCGTCGCGCGGGACAGCTCCGCGACGGTCGGCCCGAGCTGGCGATCGGTCGGGGAGCCCTTCTCCATCGACTCCGCCGCGATCGCCAGGGCACGGTCGAAGGTGTCGAGTGAGGCGACGGCGCGCACGGTCGCGGCCTCGAACTCGGCCGAACGCGCACGCGCCGGCTCCGGCGGGATCGCTCCGCCGCGGATCGAGTCGAGAATCCAGGCAACCCACTGCATGCTCTCGCGCGTGCTCCCCCGCGCGGCCCCAACGGGCCACACGGCTTCGACATTGGAACACAAAGGTGACCCTCGCCGATTACGGACCCAGGCAGTCAACCACCCTCGGCCCTTGAGTTCGCCGGCTGGTTTCGTGTTATCCCCGTCATGGTGAGGTCCTGTCCTCACCTAGTCAGCCGCGGGGTGTGGGGAAGGGAGCGGCGCCGTGGAGCTCAGTCTCCTGGACGTCTTCGAGAGCGACGGCAGCGGGGTGCTCGCACTCCTGCGGCTGGCCGGACTCGGCCGCTGCGGGCCGGACTGCGGGCCTGCGCCTGCTCTGCACGAGGTCGCCGCCGGAGCCTTCGCGTCGCTGCGCGATGAGCCGCTCAACGCCCGGCTGGACGCCGTCTGGGACGGGCTGGAGGCCGGGGGGTGGACGCTCTACGAGGCGCCGGAGGAGGAACCCTGGCGTCGCTGGGGGCCGATCCTCGAGCCTCCGGGCGCCATGCCCCGCGAGATCGCCATCGAGCTTGCCGCGGAGGCGCTGCAGGCCACCTTCCTCTGGTCAGCGGCGCGGGCGGCGGCGGTGCACTGGCACGGCGAGGAGGGCGAGGGCTTTCCCCACGGCGTCTGCGACCTGCACCGGCGGCCCGACGCCGT
>JAJDAI010000543.1 GCA_029261955.1 Deltaproteobacteria bacterium
GTCGCCCAGGCCGTCGCCGTCGAGGTCCACGCCCGCCACGGTCTGGCAGAAGGACAGGGTTCCCGCGCCGTCGATGCGCATGGCGAGGTCGTCGGCCGTGAGCACGTCGGACATGGCGAGCTCCGCGCCCGAGGCCACCCAGAGGGCGCCGTTGTTGTCGCCGCCCGCGGGGCCGAAGCCGTAGATGGCGAGGTCGGGCAGCGAATCGCCGTCGTGGTCGCCCAGCGAGGCCATGTTGCTGCCGAAGCCGCCGGGGGAGCCGGGCGCCGCGTCGATGATGACGTCCGCGGCCGAGGTGCTGATCGTCTGTCCGGGGCGCTCCCCGTCCATGAAGAAGACGACGACGCGGCCGTTGCCGCCGCCGCCACCGGGCGCCGAGAGCACGAGGTCGTCGTAGCCGTTGCCGTCGAGGTCGATGGGGCCGGCGCAGGCCGAGCCGAGCAGCAGGCCCTGGCTCTGGCCCTCGAGCTCGACGTTGGGCTGGAGCAGCGGCGGGGGCTGATCTTCGACCCACACGCCCGGGTGGCCCCAGACGATGTAGACGCGGCCGCGGCCGGCGTCGTCGTCGGGCACCACGATGGGCAGCTCGTCGTAGCCGTCGCCGTCCAGGTCGCCGACGCGGCAGGCGCGGGTCGCGATGGCGTCGCTCACGCCGTCGATGTTCGTGATGCGGTCGTCGCCGTCGTTGCTCGAGGTGTCGGCGCTCATGGGCACGGCGGCCTCGTAGCCGTCCTGCGCCCCGAAGATGATCCAGGCGCCCTGGGCCGCGCCGCCGCTGACCTGCTGGTAGCCCACGAGCAGGTCCTGGAGGCCGTCGCCGTTGATGTCGCCCACACCCGAGGGCGCGCGGAGGATGAAGCCGTCCGGCGCCACGAAGACGGTGTCCGCGTCGGAGTCGCTGGAGGGGAAGCCGCTGCCGCCGGAGAAGAAGTAGAGCGAGCCGCCGCCGTCGCCGAAGACCGCCTCGTCGTTGGCGATGGCCACGAAGTCAGCCAGATCGTCGCCGTCCATGTCGCCCGGCGCCGCGATGCCGCGCAGATCGCCGAGGGCCTCCGAGGGGCGCTGGCCGAGCACCACGGGCAGGTCCTCGAGGTCCTGGGTCGCCCCGGGCAGGTCCAGGTCGGCGACGACCTCGACGCTGGCCGAGCCGGGCGCGGAGTCCGCCGATCCGTCGCTCACCACGGCCGTGCAGATCCACTCCTCGCCCGCCGCCGTCAGGGAGCCGTGCACGAGGGCGCCGTCCACCCCGGCGTCCGCGCCGTCCTTCGTCCAGCTCCAGCCGACGCTCAGCTCGTCGTCGTCGGCGTCGAGGCCGTCCAGGTTCGTCACCGCGCAGACGATGGCGCCGTCGGTGCGGGCGGGCACCGGGGAGATGGACAGCTCCGGCTCGCCGGGAGCCGAGTTCGCGATGGTGATCTCGCCCTCGAAGACCTCGCCTGCGTCCTGCCCGTCGCGGGGCGTGACGCGCACGGTCCAGGTCTCGCCGGCCGTCGTGTTGATGGGCGTCAGCTGGCCATCCAGCTCCGTCGCGCCGTCGGGCGAGGCGAAGATGACCGAGAGTGTGACCTCGTCGCCGTCGGCGTCCTCGGTCGTCGCCACGACGTTCACGGTCTCCTCCGTCGTGGGCTCGGTCGGCTCGAAGGCCAGCGACAGCACCGAGGGCGGCGAGTTCACCGTCACGGACAGGTCGATGGAGCAGGCCTCGTCGCCCTGGGGCGTGAGCGCCACCGCGGTGATCGTGCGGTCACCGGGCGAGAGCGGCGTCTCGATCAGGCCACCCGCCACGCAGCCGTCGGCGCAGGCGCCTTCGAAGGCGATGCCGCCCTCGAGCAGGAGGGTCTCGCCGTCGAAGAAGTGCACGGCCGCGAGGTCGCCCTCTTCCAGGTCACCCCCGGGGGAGGTGACGATGATCTGGGCCTGGAAGCTCTGGGACGCCGACAGCCGCGCGTCGGGGTCGGGCAGGTCCCATTCGCAGTCCACCGAGATCGCGGGGCACGCGGCCAACAGGGTGGCGAGGAGAAGCAGCGGGTGCAGACGGGTCATGGCAGGAACTCCAGGCGGCGCATGGTAACGCGCTTGGGACGCGAGTTCAGGCTCCGCCGCGCCCGTGGCACTTCTTGGACTTGCGGCCGCTGCCGCAGGGGCAGGGATCGTTGCGCCCGACCTTGGGCTGATCCCGGGTCACGGTGCCCGTGGGGTCGCTGCTGTAGCCCTCGGGCGGGGCGACGGGCAGCGCGCCCGCCATGACCCGCGAGAGCATCGCGTCGTGGACCCCGATCCCGGCCAGCACGCCCCCGATCACCTCCAGGGCTTCCGTGGGCAGGGGGCCGTCGTGCTCGGGCAGCAGGTTCTCTTCGGCGCTCTTCTGGGCGGCGAGGGCTTCGAGGGCCTCGGTGTCCACCTCTTCGCCCCGCATCGCGCGCCCGACCTGCTCCGACATCGTCGCGAGGCCGCCGCCGCTCCCCCAGCGCGCGATCACGTCCTGGTTGGTCATGCCGGCCAGGGCCTTCGTGAAGAGCTCCAGCACCCGATCCGGCCCGGCCTGCCGCTCCCGTTCCTGCTTCTCGGTCGCGCGCCGCTGGGCGATGGGCAGCTCGTCGAGCAGATCCTGGCGCCGGGCGATCGCCCCGGTGACGTAGCGGTCCACGAGATCCGAGGCCACCTGGCTGGACCGCGCCGCCTCGCTCGCCTGGAGGATGGAGCAGAACACGGCCGCCGGCCCGAAGACCTTGAGGATGCCCTCGGCCTGCTTCTTCGCTGCACCCTTCGGCTCGATGCCGAGGTCGTCGAAGCACTCCAGGACGTTGATCAGCATCCCGGTCGCCGCGACCAGGCGGGCGCTCAGGGGGTCGGTGGTGTCGATGGCCATGGGGGCAGCCCGATCAGCGGAGGAAGTTCATCCCGCCGGGGTAGAGGTAGCTGGTGAAGCGCGCGTAGCCGTAGGAGGTCACGCCGAAGCCGACGTCGGCCACGCTCTCGAGGCGGTGGGCGCCAGCCTGCACCTCGGCGCGCAGGACCGAGAACTCCGTGCTGTCCACCGACTGCCAGCCGATGAGCTGCTGCCCGTCCAGGTAGACCTCCGTGCCCGCGGGCGCGACGAGGTTCACGTAGTTGGACGAGTAGGTGTCGGGCACCAGGAAGTCGTACTCCGTGCGCCACTGGTTCAGGGGGATGCCCGAGCCCATGGCGGGGTCGCCGGCGTTGCTGTTGAGGGCGTCCTGGCCCACCAGGAACTGCGCGACGTGGAAGTTCCGGTTGGCGTCGACCACGAAGTCCTGGGCCGAGGTGAACTCGAGCACCTGGCCGGCGTCGAGGGTCCGGGGATCGTGCACGCCGCCGGAGAAGGTGAGTTGGGTGTCGTCCGCGTCCGCGAGCACCCGGTAGACGGTCGGCGCGACGGCGCCTCCTTCGGGGCGCATGGGTGCGCTCATGGCCACGCGGCGGCCCCAGGTCTCGACGGGGAACATCATCTCTTCGAGGTGGTCGCAGGCCCAGGCGTTGAAGGGCACGAAGGAGCAGACGTGGCCTGAGAAGACAGCCAGCGGGGACTCGGAGGAGATCACGCTGCCCGTGAGGTCGCCGTCGCCGCGCAGCAGGCAGTTGTCGTAGGCGCCGTTGAAGCCCAGCTCGCCGCCGAGGCTGTCGCAGGTGCTCGAGTTGACCTCCGTCGGCCCGTCCATGGACAGGACCTGGAGCACCTCGCCGCGGTCGAGGCTCACGACCGTGCTGCCGCCCGGCTCGAGC
>JAJDAI010000544.1 GCA_029261955.1 Deltaproteobacteria bacterium
GGGGCCGCAGGGCGCGATGGAGCAGTCGGGCTCGCACTGGCCGCCCTGGCCGCAGATCAAGGCGCCGGCGCACTCGTTGCTGAAGTCGCAGCCGGCGCCGGGGCCCGCGCTGCCCGCCGGGCCCACCCAGGTGAAGCGCAGGGCGTCCCAGACCACCTTCGTGCCCTCGGGGTCAGAGCTGAGGTTGCGCAGCGTGACGCGGCCGCGCGAGCCCTCGAGGAACTTGAAGGGCAGATCGCCGAACAGGGACTGCCAGTCCCCGGGCTCCAGGGTCTGGTCGAGGGTCCAGATGGAGTGCCCGCCGTGGAAGCCGATGTTGAGCGGGGCGGCCGTGGCCACCTCCTCGGCTGTCTCCGGGATCCAGGCCTCGATGCGCCAGAGCCCCGTCTGCGGGATCTCCGGTGTCCAGGCGCCGGTGACGAGCGGGACGCCGCTGGTGAAGCGCTCCTGGAGCAGCATGTGGCCGTCCCAGCCCTCATTCGCCTCGTCCACATCGGCGATCGTGCTGCCGTCGATGAGGGTGAACTCGGGGTCCTCGTCGTCGACGATGATCGGATCCGGGGTCGAGCTGCCGCAGACGACGCCGGGCAGGCCGCCGTGAGGACCCTGCTCGATCCAGGACGAGGTGCCGCTCGAGCACGAGCCGGTGAAGGGGTCGAAGGCGCTGCCGCCGCTGCGCGGCTCGAAGTGCAGGTGCGGCCCCGTGGAGTTGCCGGAGCTGCCCACCTGGCCGACGACCTGCCCGCAGGTGACCGCGTCGCCGTTCTGCACCGCGACCGACCACTGCCTGAGGTGGCCGTAGTAGGTGTGCGTGCCGTCGTCGTGCAGGATGCGCACGTAGTTGCCGAAGCCGCCGCCGCCGGGGCAGCCGCCGCTCGTGCAGCGGTCGAAGTGCCCGTCCGTCGTGTAGTCGACGGTGCCGTTCGCGGCGGCCACGACGTCGCGCCCCGCGTCCATGCCGGGGAAGCTCCCGACGCCCAGGTCCGTGCCCCGGTGCCCCGAGTAGTAGATGCCGCCGCAGGCCCAGTCCTGCCCGCCGTGGTCGCGGTAGGCGGTGGGGTAGAAGTACCCGGCGTGGTCCGGCGTGGTGGGCATGGACAGTTCGACCGCGCCCGCGGGGCCGGCCAGCAGCAAGAGCGGCAGAAGAAGCAGGAGCCTCATCGGGACACCGTCGCGCGGTGGAGCACACCGCCGGCGGTCCAGGCGACCGTGCGCTCGTCCTCCCAGCGGAGGGGGCCGTGGTCCGGTGGCGGCACGAAGCCGGCGGGAGGCTTCCCGGGTTCGCGGCGGAGCGACTCGAGGCCGACGTTGGTGAGCTGGGTGGGCGTGCCGGGGGCCTCGCCGGCGCGGGGCACGGGCGCGACCCAGACCGAGGCGATGCCGGTGGCGCCGCCGACGAAGGCCACGAGCGAGCCGTCAGGCGAGATCGCCTCGCCGTCTTCGGCCCCGGGCAGGTCGGTCACCTGGACCGGGCCCTCGGCGGACTGCAGCACGATGTTTCGCTCGGGATCCAGCACCGCGTGGGCGTCCGACTCCGGCCGGAGCTCGTCGGCGGGGGTGCAAGCGGCGAGCAGGGCGACGAGAAAGAGGAGCGTCCGCATACCCTGAGCCTAGCGTGCGCGCAGGCGCGCGGTCCATGCGCGAGGCGCGGGCCCTCAGAAGCGCAGGCCCACCGTGCCGGAAAGCGAGCCGTAGAAGGCCCGCGTCAGCATGCCCACGTGCAGGTCCAGCCCGAAGAGCACGGGGCCCGCGGGCGGCACGAAGTCGGCCCCGCCGCGCACGGCCCAGCCGGGGGCCACCTCGATGACCTCGGCCTCGTTGTCGAAGCCCAGGCGGAACACCCCGCCGATGCGCGGCTGCACGGCGGCGTTCCCGAAGCGGTAGGAGGCGCCGATCGCGACCGTCGGCAGGAAGATCCATCCGTAGTCGGTGGCGCCGGGCGTCGAGATCTCGCCGCTCAGGTCGATGGTGAGGCCCGCGACGAGGCGGAAGGAGAGGTCGAGCGGGATCTGGCCGTAAGGAAAGGGGTGGGCCCAGACGAAGCCGCCACCCACGCGGATGCGCACGCGGTCCAGCTTGCGCTCCCCCGGGGCCACCGAGGCGCCGACGCGGGGACCGGGGCCGGCAGCTGGCCCCGTGGCTGCACCGCCGGAGGACCCAGCGGGCGCTCCGCTGGACGAGCCCGTCGCCACCCGCGGGTTCGCGTTGCCCGCGGTCGCCTTCGACCGGGGCTTGCGCTTCGGCCGGGGGCTGGAGGCGCGCCCCCCGCCCGGTGGGGCCTCCGCGTAGGCGGGCTCGAAGGAGAAGGCCCCATCCGCCGCGCGGAGCACGTAGCGGAGGGGCTCGATGGGCACGTCGAGGTCGACGACCGCGGCCACCGTCGCGCCGGCGTCCGCGGCGGCCAGGCCGAGGACCTGGCGGGCGAAGGTCCGCGCGGCGGAGTTGCCTTCAACCTCCTGCAGGGCGCGGGAGCGGTCGCCCGCGAGCAGGGCCAGCACCGTGCGTCCCGGGTCGAGTCGCACCACGGCGGTGTCGAGGTCGCGGCCGCGGACCAGCTGCAGGATGTGGGTGCCGGGCGCCAGGGAGACCGGCCCCTCGGCGTCGCGCTCCAGGCCGTCGATGCGCACCCGCGCCCCCAGCGGCGCGTAGACCCAGACGGTCACCGGGGCCAGCGTCGCCGCCTCGGTGCGCGACGCCGAGAGCAGCGCGTCCACCTCGGGCGGAAAGTTCGGGTCGCCGGGGTACTCAGGCTCCATCGCCAGCACGTTGGCGAAGTCCTCCGCCGCGGCGACGTCGTCCCCGAGGCCCTGGCGAACCACGCCGCGGTAGAAGAGCAGGTCGGCCACGAGCCGCCGGGGCACGGCCTTGTCGATGCAGGCCAGGCGGCCGATCGCCTCGTCCAGGATGCTGCGCCCGAGCTCGTAGTCCAGGCTGATGAGCGCGTCCAGGGCGTCGCTGCTCGCTTGGCTCAGCACCGGCGCCGGCGTGTCCTCGGGGCAGGTCTCACGCCGCGAGGCGCCGTCCACGACCAGGCCCATCGTCGTGGCGTCGAAGAGCTCGCTGTGGTGCACCACCTCGACCGCCTTCAGGCCCGACTCGTCCGCCACCTTCGTGGCCGCGGTCATCGCCCGCAGGTCCGGCAGCCGGCTCAGGTAGACCAGCATCGTCGGCTCCTTGCGGGCCGCGTGCGCGGGCACCGCGAAGGCCAGCACGAGCAGACCCACGAGCCAGGGTCGCACCGGCGTCTTGCGCCGCCGCCGAAGCCCCAGGAGCAGCAGCAAGGCGAGCCCCCCGCCGCCGCTCACGTCCGAGCGGCAGTTGGCGCAGGACAGGCCGAGCGGCCGCAGCGGCGGGGGCTCCTCCTCGATCGGCGCGGGGCAATCGGGGTCGACGCCGTCCACGCGGTTGTCGCAGTCGCCGTCGATGTCGTCGTCGCAGATCGGCTCACGCACCCGCGGGAAGCGGTCGGGCGCGCTGTCGTCGCAGTCGCCGAGGCAGCTCGCCCAGCTGTCGAGGTCGCTGTCCCAGGGCCCGTCCACGACGCCGTCGCAGTCGTTGTCGAGCCCGTCGCACCAGTCCAGGCCCGTCGGCGCGATGCCGGGGTCCGCGTCGTTGCAGTCGCCCGAGCAGGCCGAGAAGCCGTCGCCGTCGCCGTCCTCGAGGTCCGGCAGGCCGTCGCAGTTGCCATCGACCCCCGGATCGCACACGCCGACGAAGCCGGCGCCGATGGCCGGATCGTTGTCGTCGCAGTCGCCCTGGCAACGCGAGAGCCCGTCGTCGTCGAAGTCGCGGCCCTCGTCGACGTCGCCGTCGCAGTCGTTGTCGAGCCCGTCGCAGAGCTCCTCGGCGCCCGGGAACACGTCGGCGCGGCTGTCGTCGCAGTCGCCCTGGCAGGAGCTCACCTGGTCGCTGTCGCCGTCCTGCGCTTCGTCGATCGCGCCGTCGCAGTCGTCGTCGATGCCGTTCTCGCAGTCCTCCCAGCGGTGCGGGCCCACGAAGGGGTTGAGGTCGTCGCAGTCGTCCGGGTCGAGATCGTCCTGACCGCAGAGCAGGCCGGGCGAGCAGCCCATGGCGCCGTCCCGGTCGACGTCGCGCTCCTCGTCGCAGACGCGCCCGTCGCAGTCGGTGTCGAGCCCGTCGCAGATCTCGTCGGCGTCGGGGTTCACCGCGGGCATCCAGGGCTGGCAGTCCTCGCAGTTCACGGCCAGGTCGCCGTCCACGTCCTCCAGCGGGACCAGGCCGTCGCAGTTGACGTCCCGACCGGCGTCGCAGTCCTCGGCGAAGCCGGGGGCGATCTCGGGGTCCGTGTCGTCGCAGTCGCCTTCGCAGCCGAGCACGCCGTCGCCGTCGCCGTCCGCGAGGCCATCCTCACCGTCGCAGTCGTGGTCGATGGCGTCGCACTGCTCGGGGACCAGGGGCCCCACGGCGGCGTCCGCGTCGTCGCAGTCCCCCGTGCAGGGGCTGGAGCCGTCGCCGTCCACGTCGCGGCAGAGGATCAGCCAGGCGCCTCCGCAGGCGAGCGGGTCGCAGCCGTCCTCGCCGTGTCCACCGGTGA
Organism: Deltaproteobacteria bacterium; assembly: GCA_029261955.1. Lineage (GTDB taxonomy): Bacteria > Myxococcota_A > UBA796 > UBA9615 > UBA9615 > CALCXL01. The sequence goes on from JAJDAI010000544.1 coordinate 4,556, forward strand.
TGAGCAGGTCGTCCGTGCCGTCTCCGTCGAAGTCGCCGGGGCCGCCGAGTCCGAGCCGCCAGTCCTCGCCCGGGTCGAGGCCCGCGGGGGGCGAGAAGACCACGCGCAGCGGGGGCACCTCGGAGTCGGCCCAGAGCGAGGGATCAGGGGAGTCGAGCAGCCCGATGCGGGCCTCTGCGCCGTGCCCCGTGCGCATCCACAGCTTGTTGCCGTCGCCGAAGAGGTCGCCCGCGGGGGCCAACTGGAGCGCCTCGGGGTGGTCCCAGTCGTCCTCGCCCTGGTCGAAGCCCGGGTAGAGCGGTTCGAGGATGTCCAGGTCCTCCCAGGGGCCGGGGCCGCCGAGGATCACGCGACCGAAGGGCTGCTGGGTGCCGGAGAAGTCGAGGTAGTTGATGACCGCGAACTCGTCGCCGGGGTTGCCATCGAGATCGCCGAGGGCGTTGGTGGGGCGAGCCTGGGGCACGCGCAGCGCCGAGACCGCCCAGCGGAAGGACCGGTCCCCGAAGGCGATGTCGCCCGGCGGCAGCGCCATGACGTCACCGCCGAGGAACGCGCTGAAGCTGATGTCCGAGCCCTCGGTCTGCGTGCTCGGCTGCTCGGGGCAGTACAGGGCGAAGTCGCCCCGGCCGTCCGCGTCGATGTCGCCGAGCGCCGAGGCCCCCAGCCGGCCGAGGCACCTCAGGATTCCCCCGACCACGCGCCAGGTGGCGTCCGCCGTGTCGTCCAGGTCCACGTCCGCGGTGGCCGAGCCGTGGAAGATCCAGGCGAAGGGCTCCTCGGGATCGTCCCAGCGCACACCGCCGACCGCGAAGTCGGCGAAGCCGTCCCCGTCGATGTCGCCGAGGGCGCCGATGCGCAGGCCCACGTGCTCCGCGAGGGCGGGATCGTCGACCGGATCGTCGGGCACGCCCCGCAGCAGGGTGTCGGGCTCCGAGACGGCCGAAGGCCAGGACGCGCGTCCGAAGTACAGCGCCACAGCTCCGCGGGACACGACAGCCAGGTCGAGCTCGTCGGCGGCGGGGCACGCCACCCCGAGGTCGGCGAACCCGTCGCCATCGACATCACCGAGGGCTGCGAAGTGGATGCGGTCGTCGGCCTGGCGGCAGCCGGTCGGGAGTTCGAGGGTCGCGTCGCCGTCCTCGCCGCGGCTCTCCGGGTCCTCCTCCAGCTCCGCGCCGAAGAAGAGCTCCAGTCGCTCGCCGGTGGAGGAGGGCAAGACCACGTCGTCGCGCCCGTCGCCATTCAGGTCGCCGACGAAGGCCCCGCCCCAGGCGAAGGTCCGGCGCACCGTGGGGGGCCCGTCCTGCAGGATGCTGAGGTCCGCCACCTCTGCCGGATCGAGCGCTGGGCGCGCGGTCGGTTGCAGCCCGCCGGCAAGCACCGCGGGGGCTGCCAACAGCAAGGCCAGAGAAGGCAGCGATCGACACAGCGGCAGGCCCATCGCGCCACGCTACCAGCCCGCAGCGAACTCCCGCTCGCTCACGCGCGCCCTCCTCTCCGCCGCCACGGGACGATCCGGCTACCATTCCGCCCCACGGCGCGCCTCCCTGGTGTGTCCCGATGCGAAGGCAGGCTCCATGCGACCGGCGATGACCCTCCTCCTCCTCGTGCTGCTGGCCGGCTGCTACGGCGACCCCGAGCTGCCGCCGCTGCCGGCCTCTGAAGCCAGCCCGACGGTCCTGGACGACCGCCCCACGCCCGAGGCGGCGCCGTCGACCCAGAGCTTTCGCATGGAGCAGATGGGCGCCGTGCTCGCACGCCTCGGCGGATCCCAGGACAAGGTGGTCACCGCCCGCGACGGCGCCGCGTCCTGGCGTCCCCCCGAGCTGGAGAAGCTGCACGAGCTGCTCCTGGCCTGCTGCCAGGGGAACTCCGCCACCTGCCGCAGCTGCGCCGAGTCGATCGCCGCCGCGAAGCTGCCGACAGAGGAGCTCTGGCCCCTCGCCGGCCGCTTCCTCGGGCCCCTGCGCCCCACGGCCGGGGCCGGCCTGCCCCCCATGCTGCTGCCCCTGCTCTTGGACAGCGACGGCGCCGTGCGGGACCGGGCGCTGCGGCTCCTGGTCGCGGCGAGCGCCGTGGACCGCGGTCCGCCCGACGCCGCCGGCCGACGCGCCAGCGCCGTCCCCAACCAGCCGGGCGCGGGCGAGCCGGTCTGGCTCATCGTCGAGCAGCCTGGCCCCTGCTTCCAGGGTCGGGCGGAGCTGAAGGGCCCCGACGGGAGCGGCCGCCTGGACCTCAGCCTGGGGCCCGAGTGCCCGCCCGAAGCGGAGTCCTTCCCCCCCAAGGTGCGCCGCCTCGTCTGGGCGACCCGCATCGAGGCCATGCCGGCCACCGGCCTCTCGCTGTTCGCGGGGGAGCCCACCCCGCTGCTCAAGCTCGATCGCCCGCCCGAAAAGCCCGAAGAGGCCGGCGGCCGATAGTCCCAATTCCCCCAAAGTCCGTCGAGTGAAGAGGGTTCATTCGCCACGTTCAGGTGCGAATTCTCCAAAGCCTGAACATTGTCCGCCAAGACGAAACACCTAACTCGCTGATTTACTTAAGATTTTCCGGCGACGTCACTCGACCAGCCCAGGCATACTCTGGGGGTCAGGCGAAGGAATCGCCTCTCACGCAGCGGGAGCCACGACGGCACCCAAGCGCGGGAACGCCCAGGATGGGCGGCGCTCTCGGGCGCCCCGGGCGGCCGAAGGACACGGCGGGGGATTCGCCAAGGAAGGCGACACGGGAAGGCTTCAGAACGAGGGCAGTCGACCGGACGTCGGCTGCCCCCGTTCACCTTCTCCCCAGCCTTCGTTCCTGCCCGACCAGGGGCCGCGTGCAGGATCGGAGAGGCCGGGCGGCTGAGGGGCTCGCCCGGCCTTCGCTGTTCTGGCGTCCCGGCTCAGCAGTCCGGTTCGGACGCGCCCAGGTTCTCGAGGATGTGCCGCGACACGCCGAGCGCCATGAGCGCTTCGTTGGCCACGTTGCGCACCGAGGCATCGAGATCCAGCTGCCCGTCGGGCCCGTAGGCCGGCTGGTGGGCGTCCACGAGCGCGACCTTGCCGCTGCCGAGGCGCGCCTTGAGGAACTCGACGCTGGGCTGCACCTGGTCCACGTAGAAGACGTAGCGACGCTCGAGCAGGTCGGGCGTGTCGTCGGCCCGCTTCCGGCCGAGGGCGCGGCGATGCATCTCGTTCTTGGACACCGAGAGGTGGAGGACCTTGATGATCGGGATCTTGTGCCGTTCGCTGAGTTCGAGC
>JAJDAI010000545.1 GCA_029261955.1 Deltaproteobacteria bacterium
AGCAAGATCAGCGAGGTGCGCATGGGCAACGGCTCCACATAGGGCTCGAACGGCAAGGGTAATGCTCCACCCTGGACCGGTCAACGAAGGGTGGCTTGCTGTGCTTGCATCTGCCGGCTCCTGCGGTACAAACCTGCGCCTGCCTGGAGAGAACATGGCTGACGAAGACGCGAGCGAGCGCTCGATCGAGGACATCGAAGAGTCCCTGGTCCAACTCGCGCCGAAGATGGCGAAAGCGCTCGATCTGCGCCGCGCTGGCGACGACGCCAAGGCGGAGAAGCTGCTGCGCGAGATCCTCCTGGCCGAACCTCGCCTGGCCGAGCCCCGGCTCGAGCTGGCCCACCTGGCGGCCCTGCGCGATGACTGGGAAGAGGCCCAGGAGCAGGCCCAGGAGGCCGTCGACCTGCTGAGCCGCGGCGGGCAGTGGAACGAGGACCTGCCGCCCGAGGCGCTGATGTCCTTCGCCCTGAACCTGCTGGGCGAGGTGCTCGTGCGCCCGCTGGAGGAGGGGGACCTGCTGCTCGTGGACCGCGAGGGCTTCATCGCCATCTGGAACCGTGCCGCGAAGGCCTTCGCGTCGGCGGTCGAACTCACACCGGACAGCGAGGACGCGAAGCGAAACCTCGCTCGCTACCGACCCATCGAGGACTGAGCTCAGTCGTCGAGGGGCTCGAAGTCCGCGTCGATGGTGCGGGGCCCGCCCTCCGCCGTGGGCGTCTGCTGCCCCGAGAGATCGATGTGCGTCTGCTGGGCCGCAGGCCCCGGCCGGACCGGCCCCGTCCGCACGTTGAAGCCCCCCACGTCGAAGCGCCCCTGACCGACCACGTCGATCCGTCTGGCCGCCCAGCGCTTCGCTACGACCGCCATCGCCTTGCGGGTCGGGGGCAGCAGGCAGGCCAGCCCGAGGAAGTCGGTCAGGAAGCCCGGGGTCAGCAGGAGCGCGCCCCCGAAGAGCACGAAGGCGCCCTCGAGCAGCTCGTCCGTGGGCATCTTGCCGCCCGTGAGCGCGCCCTGGACCTCGGTCACCACCCGCATGCCCTGCGAGCGCGCGAGGGAGGCCCCCGCCACGCCGGTGAACAGGACCACGGCGAAGGTCGCCAGCGCGCCGATGCGGCCGCCGATCTCCACGAACAACCCGATCTCGACGGCGGGGATGACGGTGAACAGCACCAGGAGGATCCAGAACATCAGCGCTCCTTGGCCTGCTGCCAGAGGGCTTCCAGCTGGTCCGCTGGCACCTCGGTCATGGCTCGGCCTTCTCTACGCAGGGCGGCCTCCATGTATTCGAAGCGCGCACTGAAGCGGTCGTTGGCGCCGCGCAAGGCGTCCTCCGGCTCGACGTCAAGGTGGCGCGCGAGGCTGGTCATGGCCAGCAGCAGATCGCCGAACTCCGCCGCGATGCCTTCGCGATCGCCCGCGTCCAGCGCCTCGCCGATCTCCTCCACCTCCTCGCGGAGCTTCGCGAGCACGTCTTCGGGGCGCTTCCAGTCGAAGCCCAGGGCGGAGGCCTTCTCGCCCATGCGCGAGGCGCGGAGCAGCGAGGGCAAGGAGCGGGGGATGCCGGCCAGGGCCGAGCGGACCTCACCGCGATCGGCGCGCTCCTTCGCCTTGGCCCGCTCCCAGGATGCGCGACCGCCCGCGGCCGAGTCCGCCTGCTCGTCCCCGAACACGTGCGGGTGTCGGCGGACCATCTTGTCGGTGATCGCGCGGCAGACGTCGTAGGCGTCGAAGGCCCCTTCTTCGGAGCGAATCTGGGACTGGAAGGCGATCTGCAGCAGCACATCACCCAGTTCGTCGCGGTGGCTCGCCACGTCGCGGGACTCGATGGCGTCGATGAGCTCGTGCACCTCCTCCACGGCGTAGGCCTTGAGGGAGTCGAGGGACTGCTCCTTGTCCCAGGGGCAGCCCTCGGGCCCGCGCAGGGTGCGCATGAGCTGGACGAGGGCGTCGAAGGGGTGGGCGTCATCGGGCGGGGGCTGGGGCATGGGCCGGCCAGCTTACTCCTGTGATCCGGGCCCGCCAGGGTGGCGTGTGGCCTGCGGCCGCGTGATATCGTGGCGACGCCCCGGAGCCTCGGGGTGCCGTACTCCGGCGGAGGCAGCCCGAGACCGCATGGCCAGGTCCAGTCAAAACCCAAAACGAGTCGTGCTCTTCGCTGATGGCGAGGATCTGCTTCGCGAGGTCTACCGCGCGGATGCTCGACGTGAGGGCTACGAGGCCCTGCTGGCGGCGACGAGCGAAGAGGCCTGGGCCCTGTTCGAGGAGCACCAGCCCGACGTCGTGGTCACCGACCTGGATCTGCCGGGTGAAGCGGGCGGCGCGGGGCTCATCAAGAAGCTGCGCGCGTCGCGCCTGGGCGCGGTCATCCCGATCCTGGTCGTCTCGCCCGGCGCCAAGTCCATCCGCGGGGTCACCGACGCGGTGATCGCCCACGACGTCGACGACTACCTCGAGAAGCCGGTGCACGGCGAGCGCATGTTCTGGCGCATCGGGGAGCTGATCGAGGGGCGCGCCATCGGCCTGGCCGCCTCCGACGGCACGCGGACGAAGCCCGGCGCGCGGCCGGTGGTGATCGATCGCTCCACGGACTTCCTGCAGGGCCTGCTCGAGAACACGGACGTCTCGACCCTCTTCTTCTCCTTCTTCGCCACGGCGCGCTCCGGCAAGCTCTGCCTGATGCGTGACCGCGACGTGATCCAGGTGTGGTTCCGGCGCGGCTTCCCGGTCTTCGCCGAGTCCACGCTCCCGGGCATGGAGTTCGGGGCCTGGCTGGTCCAGCACGGCTGCGTGGCCGAGGAGGTCATGGAGGCGGCGCGAGCCGAGTGGCTCGAGGTCGATCGCGGGCTCGGTGTCATGCTGGTGGCGCGCGGCGATCTGGGC
>JAJDAI010000546.1 GCA_029261955.1 Deltaproteobacteria bacterium
GCCACGGTGCTCATCCAGGGCAACACCGAGATCGCGGTGGTCTCCGCCGACCTCATCGGCCTCTTTCTCAACGAGGTCGAGATCATCCGTGAGCGCGCCCGCAGCGAGCTGGGCATCGACCACGTGATCCTCAGCTCGACCCACGTGCACGAGGTGCCGGACACCATGGGCCAGTGGGGGCGCAACATCGCCAGCAGCGGCGTGAACCCGGCGCAGATGACGCGCATCCACGAGGCCACCCTCGACGCCATCCGCCAGGCGCGGGACGCGGCCCAGCCCGCCGAGGTGCGCGCGGGCCGCTACGACATCCCCCCCGAGGCCTGGAACAGCTCGGGCGTCAACAACGTGAACATCGACACCCGGGACCCCGCGATCACGGACGAGACCGTGAGCACGACCCGCTTCGTGGCGTCCAACGGCGACACCATCGCGACCTGGATCAACTTCGCCAACCACCCCGAGGCCTCGGGCTCGGACAACCTGAGCCTGACCTCGGACTTCGCCCACACGCTGCGGGAGACGGTGGAGCAGGGCGCGGTCGAGGGGCCGGAGGGGGCGCTCGATGGCGTGGGGGGCGTGGCGGTCTACGTGCAGGGCGCCGTCGGCGGGATGATGACCCCGCTGCGCTGCGACACGATCGACCTGGACGGCGAGGTGCTGTCCGGCGAGTCGGTGCTCAAGGCCTACGCCGTGGGCCGGGTGCTCGGCTACCACGCGCTCCAGGCGCTGGGGGAGGACGTCGCGGTGCCCGAGCCCAACCTGCGGGTGCGCACCAAGCAGTTCTTCCTGGCGGTGGAGAACACGGGCTTCCACGTGATGCTCAACGCCGGCGTCTTCGAGCGGCCGGGCTTCCACTACGACGAGGACGAGATCATCACCCAGTGGAACCGCCCCGATCTCAAGACCGAGGTGGACCTGCTGGAGATCGGCTCGGTCTCCGCGCTGACCATCCCCGGTGAGCTGCTGCCCGAGCTGGCGATCGGTGGCTACGACGGCAGCCACACGGGGCCGCTCCAGGAGATCATCGAGACCGGCAACCCGCTGCCGCCCGACCTGAGCGCGGCGCCCGAGGGGCCCTACCTGAAGGACCTGATGCCCGGCGAGCATCGGATGATCGTGGGCCTCGGGAACGACGAGATCGGCTACTTCGTGCCCGACTACAACTTCGTCCTGGCCCCCTCGGGGCCCTACCTGAACGAAGCGGCGGGCGACCACTACGAGGAGACGAACTCCGTCGGGGAGTCCGGCGTGTCCCGGATGCTCGAGGTCATCGGCAACCTGCTCGCGTGGCAGCCGCCGCCGCTGGAGTAGGCGCCGCGCGGTGCCGCTCCCAGAGGGGCGCTCCGCGGTGCAGAATTCACCGCCCCCCCGAGGATCCGCGCCACCATTGGGCCTTCGGCCCGCCCCCGCGCCCCTGCCTTCCAAGCCGGCCCCGATCCGCGCGGCGCCCGTTATGCTCCCCATGGGAGGGTCGGGGGACGTGGAGGGGCAGAAGGGTCAAGGGGAGGCTGTCGAATCGCCCGCGTCGGTGCTGGTGGTCGACGACTCACGCGCGGACTTTGACCTCTGCGAGCTCTTCCTGGACACGGTGGCGCCGGGCGCCTGGCGACTCGACTGGGCTCCCGACTTCGGGGCGGGGCTCGCTGCCCTTCGGGAGGGCCGGCACGACCTGGCGCTCGTCGACCACGGCCTGGGCCGCGACAGCGGGGTGCAGCTCATCGAGCAGGCGGTGGCTGCGGGCTGCGGGGTGCCCATGGTCCTGGTCACCGGCAGCGACAACCCCGAGGTCGAGCGCGCCGGCCTCGCCGCCGGCGCCATCGACTTCCTGCCCAAGAACCGGCTCGACGCCCGCACCCTGGAGCGCACCTGCCGGCTGACGCTGCAGCGGGAGCGGCTCTTCGACTCCCACCGCGGCAGCATCGAGCGCCTCGCCAGCCGGAACCAGGCCCTGCGGATCCTGCTGCACGCCGCCGACGGCCTCGTCGTCTGCACCGCCGAGGGCCGCGTCGTCTACCTGAACCCGGCCGCCGAGGAGCTGCTGGCGCCCTCCCGGGGGAACTCCAGCGGCGACCTGCTGCCCGCCTGCCTCATCGAACCGGAGGACGGGGGCGAGGTCGTGCTGCCCCGCGCGGGCGGAGGTGAGCGGGTCTTGTTGGTGAGCGTCGGTGAGATGCGCTGGGAAGACGCGCCCTGCAGGCTGCTCTCGCTGCGGGACGTCACGTCCACCCAGCGCCTGCGGCACCAGGTGCACCAGAACGAGAAGATGGCCCTGCTGGGCCAGATCGCGGGCGGCATCGCCCACGAGTTCAACAACCTGATGATGGGGGTGCTCGGCAACATCGACCTGGCCCGTTCCGGGGGGCGCAGCCCCGCGCAGCTGGAGGCGCACCTGGAGGGCGCGGCGCAGGCCGCTGGCCAGGCTTCCCGGCTCACCAGCCGCCTGTTGGCCGTCGCGCGGCGCAAGCACCAGGAGCCGGAGCACGTCGATGTCTCGTCCCTGCTCCAGCGGGTGGCGCCCGTGCTGCGGGTCTCCACCGGCGACGCGATCCAGCTGGAGGTGGTGAGCGGGGCCCCGCTGTGGGTCTTCGCGGATCCCCTGGAGCTGGAGCAGGTGCTGCTCAACCTGGTCAGCAACGCCCGGGACGCGGCGCGGGCAGGGGGTACGGTCCGAATCAGCGCCTCCCCCCTCGTGCTGCAGTCCGGGGAGGCAGGCTTCGTGGGCTCCGTGCCGCCACCCGGACCGGCCGTCGTCATCGCGGCCCAGGACGACGGCTGCGGCATCGGCAGCCGCGAATTGCAGCGGATCTTCGAGCCCTTCTACACCGCTCACAAGGGGAACCAGGGCGTCGGTCTGGGCCTCGCCGTGGTCGAGCGGGTCGCCCGGGAGGCAGGGGGTGGGGTGCGCGTCGCCTCCAGGCCGGGCCGCACGCTCTTCGAGGTGGTGCTGCCCGAGGCAGGCCCGGCCCCCGCCGAGGAGGGCTGTCCCCCGCCGGAGCAGGGTGCGAAGGCAGCGAGCCTGGACATCCTGGTGGTGGACGACGAAGCGCCGGTGCGGGACGTCGTCCAGCAGGCGCTGGGCAGCCGCGGCCACCACGTGCGCACCGCGTCCGATGGCCTCGAGGCGCTGGAGCTGGTGGAGCAGCGCGGCAGGCCCCCCGACGTGCTGGTCACCGACATCTCGATGCCCCGCATGGACGGTTTCGAGCTGGCCGAGGCGCTGCGGGCGCGCCACCCCGGCCTGCCCGTCATCTTCATCTCGGGCCTGCCGGAGGAGTTCTTCGAGCGGGCCGGCAAGGGGTTTCACGGCCGGGTGGAGGTGCTGCGCAAGCCCTTCCGCCTGAGCGATCTCGAGCGCCGCCTGCGCTCGGTGCTGGAGGAGTTGTGAGCGAGTCCCCTGATCCCGAACGTCTGCGGCTCTTCTTCGAGCTCGCCCTCAGCCCCCTCTGCACCGCGGAGGCGGGCTCCAACACCTTCGCCGACCTGAACCCGGCCTGGGAGGCGGTGCTCGGCTGGAGCCGCGAGGAGCTGCGCAGCCGCCCCTTCACCGACTTCATCCACCCCGAGGACCAGGCGAGCACCTTCGCCATCATCGGGGACATGGTCGAGCGGGGCCTTCCCGCGGTGAACTTCGAGAACCGCTACCAGCACAAGGACGGGCGCTGGATCTGGCTGTCCTGGGTGGGCACGGTCCGCGACGGCACCTTCTACTCGGCTGCCCGCGACATCAGCCAGGAGAAGGCCGCGCTGCTCGAGCTGCAGCAGGCCAACGCCGAGCTGGCGGAGTTCGCCTACGCCGCCTCGCACGATCTGCAGGAGCCGTTGCGCGCGATCACCGGGCACCTGAGCTACGTCGACGCCAGCGAGCTGGACGAGCGTTCGTCGAAGTCCCTGGAGCACGTGCTCGAGGGGGCGCAGCACATGCAGCGCCTCGTGGAGGGCCTGCTCACCTGGTCCCGGGTGGGCACCCGCGGCGGCGAGCGCGTGGCGGTGCCCCTCGGGGAGCTGGCCGCCCGCGCTGTCCGCCTGCTGTCGGCCGAGATCGCCGCGACCGAGGCCGAGATCACCATCGAGGGGGACCTGCCGGTGCTCGTCGTGGAGCCCGCGCAGCTCGTGCGTCTGCTGCAGAACGCCGTCTCCAACTCGCTGAAGTTCCGCATGCCCGACCGCGCACCCCGCGTGCGCATCTCGGCCCGGCGCGACGGCCAGTCCTGGGTGATCGTGGTGTCCGACGAGGGCATCGGGATCGAACCCGAGCGGGCCGAGCGCGCCTTCCAGATCTTCCAGCGCCTGCACCCGCGCTCGGAGTACCCCGGTACGGGCGTGGGCCTGGCCGTGGTCAAACGGATCGCGCAACAGCACGGCGGCACCGTGCGGCTGGACGGCGCGCCCGGCCAGGGCGCCAGGCTGTCGGTTCGGCTGCCCCTCTCTCCCGGTCCCGGAGCCGACGCATGAGTCTCCAGCCCATTCACATCCTGCTGGTCGACGACAGCCCCTCGGACCGCGCGCTCGTCGGCCTGGCCTTCGAGCGGGCGAAGATCATCAACGAGATCACCGAGGCGGAGGAGGGCGGCGCCGCCCTGGCCATCCTGCGCGAGGCCAAGACGCTGCGCCCGGACCTGATCCTGCTCGACCTGAACATGCCGGGCATGGACGGGCGGGAGTTCCTGCGCCGGGTGAAGGCCGACGAGGAGCTGTGCACCATCCCCGTCGTCATCCTCACCTCGAGCATGGCGGACGACGACGTCGCCCAGTCCTACCGCGACCACTGCGCCGGCTACATCCGCAAACCCGTGGATCTGGCGGGTCTGTCCCGGGTCGTGGCGGGCATCAGCGACTACTGGTTCGCCATCGTGGTGCGGCCGCCGGCGGACTGAGGATCACTCCAACTCGAGCAGGAAGGCTTCCAGGGCGTCGATGGCCGCCTCGTCCAGGTGCGAGGTCACGCCGTGCAGGTCGTCGGGGTTCCGCTCCACCAGGACCTCGCGCAGCGTCGGCGCTGAGCCGTCGTGCAGGTAGGGCGCGCCGGTGGACAGGCCGCGCAGGGTGGGGGTGTCGATGCCGAGCAGCGCCGCGCCCATGCGCTGGCCGCTGCCCTCGCCGAGGGTGCCGACGTCGTGCAGCAGGGGCTCACCGGGGGCGAGGAACTGCGAGTCCGTGTAGTCCGGCGCAGGGTGGCAGTCGACGCAGCCCAGGACGGGGTCCTCGAAGAGGGCCTGCCCCGCGAGGGCCGCCTCGCTCATCTGCCCGTCGGCGGCGCGGTGGGGCGATCGCGGGTAGTCGGTGAGGCTCTGCACGTAGGCCGCGAGCGCGTCCAGGTCGGCGCTGAGCCCCGCCTTCGGCGCGCCGAGCGTCGTGTCCGTGGCCTCCCAGTCCTCATCCGACAGGAAGCCGGCGCCCTGCATGGGGCCGCGGATGTCGTGCTCGAAGTCCTGCACCTCGTCGAAGTTGGCCGACCAGTGGATGGGCACCGCGCCGCCGCGCCCGAGCAGGGAGATCGTGTTGCGCAGGCCCTCGCCGCGGTCCGTGAAGTCCCAGACGCGCCCGTCCTGGTCCCCGTCGAGGTGGCAGGTGGCGCAGCTGAGGTAGCCGTCCTTGGTCATGCGCGGATCGGCGGACCGGTGGAAGATCTGCTTGCCGAGCAGCACCTCGGCGTCGAGGACCTCTCCGGTTTCGGGGAGCAGGGAGATGCGCGCCAGCTCCTCGGGCGGCGCGCCCAGGTCGGCCAGCGAGTAGGCCACCAGCTCGCGGGACAGCCCGCAGGCGACCCAGAGGCTCTGCCCGTCGGTCCAGAGCCCATCCGGTCCGCGGCAGACATCCAGGAAGGCGCCGGTCAGCTCCAGGGACCAGGAGTCCAGGACCTCGACCGTCTCCATGCCGTGCGTCGCGGCGAACAGCCAGTCTCCCAGGGGCGACCAGGCCAGGGCCGAGACGCGATCCCGGTCGTCGAAGTGGCGAGCATCCAGCTCGTTGCCCTCAGGGTCGACCAGCCGGAGCATGGCCCGCGCCGCCGTCTCGTGCGTGCGCGCCTGACCATCGAGGAAGAGGCCGCGCTCGACGTTGGCCTGGAGCCCGCCGATGGCGATGCGGGTGCCGTCGGGCGAGGCGGCCAGGCGCTCGAGGTAGGTGGGCACACCGCGCGCGCCGGTGTCCGAGTCGGGGCCGGGGTCGCGGGCCAGGGGGTGCTCGCCGCCCTCGGGCAGGGTCCAGAGCACGCCGGCCTCGTCGGGCGAGCGGTGCCGCGTGGCGAGGATCGCGGTGTCGAGCATCGCGAGGCCGCGTACGTCGGTCAGGCCCTCGGTCATGGGGAGCAGCTCGTCGCTGCCGAAGAAGGCGGCGCC
>JAJDAI010000547.1 GCA_029261955.1 Deltaproteobacteria bacterium
ACCGGCTGATCGCCGCCGGCATGGACCGCCTGCGCTACGCCGTCTTCGCCTTCCTCTTCCTGTCGATGCTCGCGGTGCCCACCAAGATGGCGCTGCGCCTGGTGCTCGACCTCAAGTACGTCTGGGTGACGCCGTGGTTCAACATCTGAACCAGACACCCCCTCTCACGGCCCCCCAGATCGAGGGCCTGGCCCACCTCGTCCGCGGGGTCGAGGGCCTGGTGGAGGCGCTGCGCGTGGCGCAGGACGCCCTGGGCTGGCTGCCGCCCGAGGCCTTGCAGCTCATCGCGCGCACGCTGCGGGTCCCCCTGGCCCGGGTGCACGGCGTCGCCACCTTCTACGCGAGCGTCCACCTGGAGCCGCGCGGCGAGCGCGTGCTGCGCGTCTGCCGGGGAACGGCCTGCCACGTGGGCGGGGCGGATCGGCTGGTGGATGCCTTGGGCAAGCACTTCGGGATCGGGCTGGGCCAGACGACCGACGACAGGACCGTCACGCTCGAATCGGCCGCCTGCCTGGGCTGCTGCAGCCTCGCGCCGGTCCTGGCCGCAGGCGAGCAGACCTGGGGGCGGCTCGATGGACTGGGGGCGGTCGAGGTCGCCCGGACCCTCTGCGAGGAGCCTGAATCATGAGGTGGGCACGCATCGGACTGGGGAGCTGCGGCCTGGCCGCCGGCGCGGGCGCGGTGCGCGACGCCCTGGAGGCCGCGCTGCCGGACTTCGGCGTGGACGTCGCATTCTCCCCCGTCGGCTGCATCGGCCTGTGCCACCGGGAGCCGGTGGTCGAGCTGGTCTGTCCCGAGTTCGGCACCGCGCTCTACGGCGACGTCACGCCGGAGCGCGTGCCCGAGCTGCTCGCCGCCCACTTCATCCGCGGTGAACCCCCGGCCGACCTGCTCATCCAGAACGGGTCCCCCGCGCCCTTCCTGGCCGCCCAGGAGCGCGTCGTGCTGCGGCGCTGCGGCCAGGTGGACCCCTCCTCCCTCGCCGACTACGAGGCCAGCGGGGGCTACTCGGGCCTGCGGCGCGCGCTGATCCAGTCCACGCCCGAGAACTTCGTCGCCGACGTCATCGCCTCGGGCCTGCGCGGGCGCGGCGGCGGCGGCTTCCCCACGGGCCGCAAGTGGGCGCTGGCGCGGGCTTCGGACGATCTGACGAAGTACCTCATCTGCAACGCCGACGAGGGCGATCCCGGCGCCTTCATGGACCGGAACATCATCGAGGGCGACCCCTTCGCCGTGATCGAGGGCATGACGCTCGCGGCCTGGGCCATCGGCGCCAGCGAGGGCTTCGTCTACGTGCGGGACGAGTACCCCCTCGCCGTGCGCCGGCTGCAGGACGCCATCGCGCAGGCCCGAGGCGCCGAGCTGCTCGGCCCCGACATCCTCGGCTCGGGGCTCCGCTTCGACATCAGGCTGCGCCGCGGCGCCGGCGCCTTCGTCTGCGGCGAGGAGACCGCGCTCATCGCGTCCCTCGAAGGCCGCCGCGGGGTCCCGGTCCGCCGGCCGCCCTACCCCGTCGTCAGCGGCTTGAACGGCCACCCCACCTGCATCAACAACGTCGAGACCCTGGCGAACGTCGCAGCCATCGCCGAGCGGGGCGCCGAGGCCTTCGCGGCGCGCGGCACGGAGGGCAGCCGGGGCACGAAGGTCTTCTCGCTCGCGGGGGACGTTGAGCACACGGGCATGGTCGAGGTGCCGATGGGCATCACGCTGCGCGACCTCGTCGAGCGCATCGGCGGCGGCAGCGCGAGCGGCCGACCCATCAAGGCCGTTCAGACGGGCGGCCCCTCGGGCGGGTGCATCCCGGCGTCCCAGTTCGACACCCGGGTGGACTACGAGTCGCTCAAGGCCATCGGCGCCATCATGGGCAGCGGCGGCCTCGTGGTGCTCGACGCGGGCGCCTGCATGGTGGACATCGCCCGCTACTTCCTGGCCTTCACCCAGGACGAGAGCTGCGGCAAGTGCACCTTCTGCCGGGTCGGCACGAAGCGCATGCTCGAGATCCTCCAGCGGATCTGCGGCGGACGCGGACGCCAGGGCGACCTGGAGACCCTGGAGCGCCTCGCGGCCCAGGTCACCGCCAACTCGCTCTGCGGCCTCGGCCGCTCGGCCCCGAACCCCGTCCTGACGACGCTGCGCTGGTTCCGGGACGAATACGAGGCCCACATCGACCGCAAGTGCTGCCCCGCGGGGCGCTGCAAGGAGCTCATCACCTTCGACATCGACCCCCTGCGCTGCGAGGGCTGCACGATGTGCGCGGACCAGTGCGTCGCGGACGCCATCAAGACCAACGGCGGCCTGATCCACCTGGAGATCCTGGACGACCCCTGCATCCGCTGCGGCGGCTGCTTCTCCGTGTGCCGCTTCGGCGCGGTGGCGGTTCGATGAGCGGGGGCGACGCGCTGCGCGTGAGTTTGGACGGGATCGAAGTCGCGGCCGATCCCGGCACGACCCTGCTGGACCTCGCCCGGGCCCGCGGCATCCGCATCCCAACCCTCTGCCACGACCCGCGCCTCGCCCCCGAGGCGTCCTGCTGGCTCTGCGTGGTCGAGGTCCGGCACGGAGACGAGGCCTGGCACAACGAGCCCGCTTGCGACACCCGCGTCACCCACGGCCTGCAGATCCGCACCGACTCGCCCGCCGTGATCGAGACCCGCCGCTGGGCCATCGAGCTGCTGCTGTCGGACCACTTCGCCGACTGCGTGGCCCCCTGCGCGAACCGCTGCCCGGCCGACGTGGACATCCCCCGCTACGTGCGCGCCGTCGCCGAGGGGCGCTACCGCGACGCCGTCGAGGTCATCCGCGAGACCAACCCCCTGCCCTCGGTCTGCGGCCGCGTCTGCCCCCACACCTGCGAGCTGTCCTGCGATCGCGGCGTCGTGGACGAGCCCATCGCCATCAACCAGCTCAAGCGCCTGGCCACCGAGCTGGCCGGCCCGCCGCCCGCCCTGGAGCTCCCCCACTCCACCGGCTTCCGCGTCGCGGTGATCGGCGGAGGCCCGGCCGGCCTGTCCGCGGCCTGGTTCCTCGCCCGCCAGGGCCACGAGGTCACGGTCTTCGACGCCCGGCGGGAGCCCGGCGGCATGCTGCGCTACGGCATCCCCGACTACCGCCTGCCACCCGAGGTGCTGGAGCAGGACCTGGAGGTCCTCCGCGCGGCGGGCGTGACCTTCGTCGGCGAGCGGCGCCTGGGCCGGGACCTGTCGGTGCGCGGGCTGCTGGAGGAAGGCCACAACGCCGTGTTCCTGGCGCTCGGAGCCTGGCGCGGCCGCAGCCTGGGCGTGCCGGGGGAGGACGCAGCTGGAGTCTTCGGCGGCGTGCCCTTCCTCGTCCAGGTCAGCGAAGGCGAGCTCACCTCCCTGAGCGGCCCCGTCGCGATCATCGGCGGCGGCAACACGGCCGTGGACGCGGCCCGGACCGCGCTCCGCTTGGGAGCCTCCCCGGTCACCCTGGTCTACCGCCGCGGCCGCGAGCAGATGCCGGCCTTCTCGCACGGGGTGGACGAGGCCGTGGACGAAGGCGTCGTGCTGGAGTGCCTGGCCTCGCCGGTCGAGGTCCTCACGGCCGACGGCCGCGTCACCGGCCTGAGCGCGCAGCCCATGCAGCTCGGCCCGCGCGGCGCCGACGGCCGACCGAAGCCCGTGCCCACCCTCGATCCCCCGAGGACGATCCCCGCCGACCTGCTCATCACCGCCATCGGCGAGGTGCCCGACACCTCCGCGCTGCAGGCCGACGGCATCGGCGAGAACCCCGCCCACATCGACCCCC
>JAJDAI010000548.1 GCA_029261955.1 Deltaproteobacteria bacterium
CCCCCCGCCGAGCGAGGCCGCCGCCGTGCCCAGCGCGGGCACCAGCAAGCCCGCGCCCAAGGCGGGCGACTGGCAACCCGGTCCCGGCTACCCGCCCGCCCCCAGCAGCCCGGCCAGCGAAGCCCCGAAGCCCGGCAAGGCCCCGAACCGCTCCTCGAGCGGCAAGTACGAGCCCACGAAGGTCGCGATGGGCGGCGGCGGCTCGGGCGAGATCACCGTGGTCGGCAGCCGCGGCGGACTCACCTCGGGCTCGGGCAGCTCCAGCCAGCCCGGCGCCGTGGACGCCATGGACCGCCACCGCGCCCGCAAGGCCGCAGCGCAGCGGGACGAGGACCGCGGTCGTTGGATGGGTGGGGGCAGCGGCGGCGGCGGCGGCGGCGGCTTCTCGGGCGGTGGCCTGCCCCTGCTGCCCGGAGGCTTCGGGGGCGCCACGCCTGCCCTGGCCGACGAGCGTGCTGAGGCCCCGGAGCTCTCCGACGACGACGACACGCCGGACGAGGCCGACGACGACGACGTGCCCGAGGACGACGACGACGCCACCGAAGACGACGACGACTCGGCCGACGACGACGACGACAGCGCCCAGGACGACGACGACAGCGCAGACGACGACGACAGCGCGGACGACGACGACTCCGCGGACGACGACGACAGCGCGGACGACGACGACTCGGCCGACGACGATGACTCAGCGGACGACGACGACAGCGCCGTCGAGCACAACGACGACTTCATCGACCGCGTCTACTGCCTGGACTGGGCGACCGCGAACATCGTGTCTCCGCCCTCGCTCAACGAGCTGCTGGGCGCGGCCGCAGACCTGCTCGGCGTCGCCCCGGTCACGCTCTCGGACTTCCCGCTGCTCGCGCAGCCCATCGCCGTCGACCACCAGGGCAACTTCATCGAGATGATCGGCGCCGTCGCGGCCCCGGGGACCTGCAGCCAGATGCAGGCGCTGCTCCGTGAGGACGGCAGCTCGCTGGCCATCGAGACGGTTCACTTCCCGAGCTGGGGCTGGAGCGCCTACCAGGAGCCGACCTTCGCCGTGAACGCCTTCGAGTTCAACATCGAGCTCACGACGCCTCCCCTGACCCTCTGGGACCTGACGCTCCTCGGCACCTTCGACGAAGACCGGGAACGCATCGAGAACTCGATCCTCACCGGCCAGCTGCGCCTGCATCCGTCGCTGCACGAGGACCCGTGCCGCCCCTACGGCGTCGAGCACGGGAACATCGACGTGATCGACCTCGTCTGCGCGATTCCGGGCTGGAACTGCCACCCCTGCAACTTTGGCCAGGACATCTGCGTCGACCTCTTCATCTCCGAGGCGGAATGGAACTGGGTGGACGACTCGCAGCCTCTCATCGAGATCGTGCCGACGGGCGACGACGACGACTCCGCGGACGACGACGACTCCGCAGACGACGACGACTCGGCCCCCTGCGCGCCCTGACAACCGCGTAAGTGCGTAGCCGCTTACGCAGCCAATCGGGCGCAGCTGCGAAGCCGATTTCGCAGGCGGTTTCGCAGTGTGGTGCTACGATCCAGCATTCTCGCGGCCTTACGTTTCGCCTGTTTCTGGCGCGAAATTCGCAGGGCCGCGGAGCGACACGTCTATCCCGACGGGTCCTCGCGCTCCTGACCAGCAGCAGCCGACGCGAACCTCGAGAAGAGGACATCTAAAGCTATGCGCATCAAGCTCATCACGCCCCGTTTCCACAGCCGCTACTTCTGGGACTTCCGGAAGATGTCCAGCATCCTCGGACGGGCGTCGAACAACCTCCTCCTGGCGCTGCCGACCGTGGCCGCGCTGACCCCCGACAAGCACGAAGTCATCCTCGTGGACGACAACGTGCACGACATCGACTTCGACGAGCCCGTGGACCTGGTCGGCCTCACCGCCATGACCTGCTACGTGAACCGGGCCTTCGAGATCGCCGACGAGTTCCGCAAGCGCGGCGTTCCGGTGGTCATGGGTGGACCGCACGCGACCCTGGCTCCCTACGAGGCGCTGGAGCACGTGGACGCCGTCGTCATCGGCGAGTCCGAGAACATCTGGGCCGGCCTGCTCGAAGACTTCGAGCGCGGCGAGATGAAGGAGGTCTACCGGGGCGTCGACAACAAGCCGACGATGGAGTCCAACCCCCACCCGGCCTGGCACCTCATCCCGACGACCAACTACGTCTTCTTCGGCGTAGAGGCGACGCGAGGCTGCCCCTTCGACTGCAACTTCTGCAGCATCAAGCAGATCTACGGTCCCGACTTCCGCGTCCGCACGCCGGACGACGTGGTCGCAGAGATCAAGAACGCGCCGAACAACCAGATCTTCTTCACCGACGACAACCTCATCGGCAACAAGCCCTTCGCGAAGGAGCTCTTCGCCAAGATGAAGGGCCTGAACGTGTCCTGGGGCTGCCAGATGAGCATCAACGTGGCCTTCATGCCCGGGATGCTCCAGTCGATGAAGGACGCTGGCTGCATGTTCATCTTCATCGGGCTGGAGACGCTGGACAAGGAAGCCGTCGTCGCGATGAACAAGCCCGTCAACAAGATGAACTACTACAAGGCCATCGAGAACATCCAGGGCCTGGGCATCCACGTCATCGGCAGCTTCATCGTGGGCTCCGACAACGACACGCCCGAGACCTTCGTCGAGCTCCGCGACTTCGTGCAGGAGAGCAAGCTCAGCTGGGTCATGGTCAACGTGATGAACAGCCCGCCGGGCACCGAGTTCCTCCGCATGATGGAGGAGCAGGGCCGCAACATCGTCTACTCCTACGACGAGCTGGACGGCGCGCACGCGACGGTCAAGCACCCGACGATGGAGACGACCGAGATCGAGGAGCGCTTCCGCTGGCTCTACCGCGAGATCTACTCGTGGGAGGCCATGAGCGAGCGGCTGCTCTTCACGCTCGACCGCGGCACCTGGACGCAGAACGGCCTGACGCTCACGCCCCGGGAGCAGGCGCGCGTGATCACGCAGCTGTTCAAGGAGTACGTGATCAAGGGCACGAAGGCGCAGCGGAAGTTCTTCTTCAAGGTCATGTCGCGCATCGGCCGCCGCGTGAACAAGGAGTCCGCGGTCACGATCCTGCTCAAGGCGCTGAACTGGAACGAGTTCGCGAACGCCCTGCAGCCCTACGATCGCCCGGAGGGCCGGGAGCCGATCGTCTTCCGCACCGAGTACCTGGTGCCGGTCGAGAAGCAGACGCTGGGCCGCACCGACGAGGAGTCGGGCGTGCTGCGCATCCTGCCGCGCATGACCGGGATCCAGGACACGAGCGAGCGCCCGCAAGTCGGCGCCTGATCGCCTGATCGCCTGATCGCCTAGAACCAGAAGACGAGCACCCCCGTGTCTGACACCGGGGTGCTCGTCTTCTCTTGGGGCTACTTCTCGGCCTGCGCGCGCATCTCTTCGACGAGGTCGGCGATGCCGCCCTTCTGGAAGTTGCGGACCAGCCAGGCGGGGACCTTGCCGCCGGCGTCGTAGCGCAGCGTGTAGGTGACCTTGCTGCCGCCGCTGCCGTCGGGGTGGACCTCCCAGGAGCCGTCGCTCACGGGCACGTCCACGAGG
>JAJDAI010000549.1 GCA_029261955.1 Deltaproteobacteria bacterium
CGGCAACGCGATCTACGACGCGGCGGGTCAGGCGCTCTGGTTCAACGGGGGGCCCGACGGCTTCCCCGGGGTCGGCAACTTCGACGAGGACGACCTGGGCGAGCTGGTCATCGTGTCGGAGAGCAACGTGCTCATCCTCGACACCAACGGGCTCGTGGTGCGCGGACCGGTCGCCCTTCCCGCGGATGGCAGCGGCGGGCCGCCGACGGTGGCCGACTTCGACGGGGACGGCGAGCCGGAGATCGGGGTCGCGAACCGCGCCTTCTACGCCGTCTACGACACCGACCTCACGTTGCTGTGGACCAACGAGACGCACGACTTCTCCTCCTCCATCACGGGCTCCGCAGCCTTCGACTTCGACGGGGACGGAGCCAGCGAGGTCGTCTACGCCGACGAGCAGGATGTCTGGGTCTGGGACGGCAAGACCGGCGACGTCGTGCACCGCGGCGAGGGCCACGCCTCCGCGACGCAGGTCGAGTACCCCGTCGTCGCGCGCCTGATGCCCGACGGGCCGCCGATGATCCTCGTCGCGTCCAACACGCTCATCACCGACGGCTGGAACGGCATCACCGCGCTGTCGGATGCCGGGCGCTCCTGGGTGCCGACGCGCGGGGTCTGGAACCAGCACGCCTTCCTGTCCACGCAGATCGACGACGGCGTCCGCGTGCTGCCCCAGCCCGAGGTGCCCTGGGCCGTGGGTCAGGGTTTTCGCCAGAACGAGGTGGTGACCGCGCCCGGCGTGCCCACCCCCGACCTGGTCGTGGAGCCCCACGGCGTCTGCTTCGACGCCTGCCCCGAGACCGTGCGCGTGCGGCTGAGGGTGGCCAACGGCGGGCACGGGACCGGGCCCCTGCAGGTCGCGCTGTTCTCCGGGGATTCGGTGGCGGCGACGGCGGAGCTGCCCCTGGGGCTCGCGGCCGGCGAGCGCAGCGCACCCCTCGATCTGCTCGTGCCGGCCGAGCTCGCGGCCCTGGGCCTCGAAGGGGTCGTGGATCCCCAGGACGAGATCCTGGAGTGCGACGAGGACAACAACCGACTCGTGATCGCGCCGTTGGAGTGCCCGTGACCCCCGACTTCGTGCTGCGTCGCCTCGAGCGGATCCACGAGCGGGGCTTGCACCGCGATCCGCCCATCGTGGAGACGGCCGATGGTGTGCGCGGGCGGGTGCGGGGCCGGGACGTGCGCCTGTTCTGCTCCAACGACTACCTGGGCCTGCGCACGGATCCGCGGGTCACGGCGGCGGCTGGGGCGGCGGCGGAGCGCTACGGCGCGGGCAGCGGCTCGTCGCGGTTGATCGCGGGCTCTTTGCCCGTGCACGCCGAGCTGGAAGAGGCTCTGGCCGACTGGTTGGGCGTGGGCGGCGTGCTGGTCGTTCCCTCGGGCTACCAGGCCAACCTGGCCCTGCTGGGGGCGCTGCCCGAGCGCGGCGACCGGATCGTCAGCGACCGCCTGAACCACGCGTCGATCATCGACGGCTGCCGCCTGAGCCGGGCCGAGGTGAAGCGCGTGGCGCACGGCGACGTGGACGCGGTGCGGGCGGCGGTGCAGCCGGGCTCGTTCGTGATCGGGGAAGGCCTGTATTCCATGGATGGCGACCGCGGACCGGTGCGGGGCTGGGCCTCGGCCGGGGGCTGGCTGCTGGTCGACGAGGCCCACTCCGTCGGGATCTTCGGGCCGGCTGGGCGCGGGGTCTGCGCCGAGGAGGGGGTCGAGCCCCTGGCCCGCGTGGGGACCTTCGGCAAGGCCTTTGGCGGGCATGGCGCCTTCATCGCGACCGACGCGGGGACCCGCGATCTGCTGGTGAACACGGGGCGGACGCACATCTTCACGACCGGTCTGCCGCCGGCGGCGGCGGGGGCGGCCCTGGCCGCGCTGGCTGTGGTGCGCTCCGACGAGGGGGAGGACCTGCGGGGGCGCCTGGCGGCGCTTGCCCGGCGACTGCGTCAGGGCCTGCGGGGCCTGGGGCTGGAGCCCGGCGGCGACGAGGACGCGCCGATCGTGCCGGTGGTGCTCGGGGACGAAGCCCGCGCCATGGCGGCCTCGTCGCGGCTGCTGGAGGCCGGCTTCTACGCCACGGCGATTCGGCCGCCGACCGTGGCCGCGGGGACCTGCCGCATCCGCTTCACGCTGTCAGCGCGACACGGAGCGGCGGACGTCGATGCCCTGGTGGACGCCTTGGGGAAGGCGCTCGACGAGCCCGGCTGAGCCCGTCGAGCGCTTCTCGCGCCTGGCTGCTCGCTACTGCGCGCCGCGGGTCAGCACGAAGCCGGCGCCGCCGAAGTACGCGCCTTCGAGGTCGACCGGGTCGGAGTAGGTGTTCGTGCTCGAGTCGCGGAACAGCGTGCCGCCGTACAGGTAGTCGGAGCCCGAGCCGGTGGGGTCCGTGACGGCGCTGAGGCCCAGCAGGGACGCGCCCGTGCCCGAGCCGCTGCTCGCGTCGACCGCGACGAAGGCGGAGTACTCGGTGCCGACGCCGTAGTCGGTCTCGCCGCTGTCCTGGAGGCCCGACGCCGTGCAGTCGGGGTCACCCGAGCAGAAGTCGTCGCCCAGGCTGGAGTGGGTGCCCTGCGTCACGACGCCGAGCGTCAGCCAGTCGCCGTAGTTGATCAGGCCGCCGTCCGCGTCCGGGATGTTGCCCGGCTCGACGCCCGAGGGGGTCAGGAAGCCGAGGCCGTAGTTGAGGACGTTCTCGTCGTCGAAGATGGCCGGGTCGCAGTCGTTCGGGTTCACGCCGGGGCTCGAGATGTCCACGACGCTCGTGTAGTCGAACTCGATGAGCCCGGTGCAGTTGGTGCAGTTCTCGGCCGGTCCGACCTCGAAGCCCCAGCTGACCTCGCCCTCGACCTCGAGGCGCTGCGTGCACTCCAGGGCGTACTGGCCCGTGGCCGGATCCTCGTCCAAGTAGACGAGGATGAACTCGGCCATGACCGAGTCGGGGGACGTGAACTCCATGGTCCAGTTGAACTGGAGCAGGGTCCAGTCGCCCCAGCCCGTGGGCGGCGTGGCGTCGTCATCGTCCGTGGGGGGCGTGTCGTCGTCGTCGTCGCTGGCGTCGTCGTCGTCGCCGGTGGCGTCGTCGTCGTCGGCCGCGTCGTCGTCGTCGGCGGCATCGTCGTCGTCGTCGCCGGTGCTACCGCCTCCACGACGCGTGGTGCAGCCGGGCAGGACGAAGGTGGCGAGGCCGAGAAGAAGCAAGAGTCGAGCAGTCATGAGATCCCCAGTTCGGGCCAGAACCTTCCACAGAAAGGCGCTGCCGGGAAGGGTCCACCGCGACCCCCAGGGCACCGAACGGGTAGTCGGGACCGAGGATCGCGAAGGACAGCCGCTCCAGGTCGTCGCCACGACGACGAATCGTGTCGGGACACTTGAGGAGGAGCGGCGGCGACCTGCAGTGGCTGGGCGAGCGAGGCGACCGAGCGACTATCCGTTCGGTGCCCCGGATCTCGCTGGTACCCTCGCGCGCATGTCGAACTGGCAGATCCCCCCTCATCGCCCTGCGGCGGAGCTGAGTCCCTTCGAGGCCCCCAGCGACCGCCTG
Source organism: Deltaproteobacteria bacterium (assembly GCA_029261955.1). Taxonomy (GTDB): domain Bacteria; phylum Myxococcota_A; class UBA796; order UBA9615; family UBA9615; genus CALCXL01. The sequence continues at coordinate 3,539 of JAJDAI010000549.1, forward strand.
GACCTCGATTCGCTGGAATCAGCGGACCGACGCCACCTCTGGAAGCCTTTCACCCAGATGGCTGGCTACGTCCGCGAGACGCCCGTCATCGTCGAGCGGGGTCTGCGCAACTGGCTGCGTGACGCCCGCGGGCGCGAGGTGCTGGACGGGGTCTCCTCGCTCTGGGTCAACGTGCACGGGCACAGCCATCCGCGGATCGTGCAGGGCATCCAGGAGCAGCTGGCCCGGCTGGATCACTCGACGCTGCTCGGGCCCAGCAACGTGCCTGCGGTGCAGCTCGCCGAGCGCCTGATCGGGATCGCGCCCGGCTCGCGCTTGAGCCGCGTCTTCTACTCCGACTCGGGGAGCACGGCGGTCGAGATCGCCGTGAAGATGGCGTTCCAGTTCCACGCCCAGCATCGCGACGAGGCGATGCGGCGGCGGAAGGTGTTCATCTCCCTGACGAACGCCTACCACGGGGACACGCTCGGCAGCGTGTCGGTGGGCGGCATCGACCTCTTCCACCAGCTCTACGAGCCGCTGCTCTTCGAGACCCTCCGCGCGCCGGCGCCGGACCCCTACCACAAGGCGTTCGGCGTCGATGTGGCCGAGCACGAGGCGCAGTGCCTCGCGGGGCTGGAGCGGATCCTGATCGAGTGTGATGGGCGCACGGCGGCCCTGATCGTCGAGCCCCTGATGCAGGGCGCTGCGGGCATGCTGCGCCACTCGGTGAGCTACCTGCAGGGGGCCGCGGCCCTCGCGCGGGCCCACGGCGCGCTGCTCATCGTGGACGAGGTGGCGACGGGCTTCGGCCGCAGCGGCTCGATGTTCGCCAGCACGGTCGCGGGCGTGGAGCCCGATCTGCTGTGCACCGCGAAGGGCATCACCGGCGGCGTGCTGCCGCTGGCGGCCACCCTGGCGAGCGAGGTCATCTACGAAGGCTTCCTGGGCGAGCGCAGCGAGTACCGCACCTTCTTCCATGGCCACTCCTACACGGGGAACCCGCTGGCCTGCGCCGCGGCGCTGGCCTCTCTGGACATCTTCGAAGAGGAGCGCACCCTCGAGCGCCTGGCGCCCCGGATCACGCAACTCGGGGATGCGCTGGACGCGTTCTCGGAGCACCCGCACGTGGGGGACATCAGGCGCCTGGGCGTGATGACCGGCATCGAGCTGGTGCGGAACAGCGCGACGCGCGAGGCCTTCGATCCGAAGCAGGAGGTCGGGCAGCGCGTCGTCCGCCTGGCGTTGGAGCGCGGTGTGCTGATCCGTCCGCTCGGCGACGTCGTCGTGCTCATGCCGCCCCTGTCCATCACGCAGGATGAGGTCGACCTCCTCTGCGGGGTGGTCTTCGACTGCATCGACGAGGT
>JAJDAI010000550.1 GCA_029261955.1 Deltaproteobacteria bacterium
AAAGTGCGGGACATTGGCGTACACTGTAAAGTCATTTTTATTTCTTTATTAATAATACCATGCTATCTCCAATGACACCTGTGTTCTCACCACACTCCGCCGCCCTGTTCCGCCTCCATCACACTCTCGAGCTGAGCCTTCGCAACCGCGAGTTTCGCCGCCAGCGTCCGCTTCAGAATGGGATTCGGCGCCCGGTCAACCCGCTCCTGGGCGGAGGCGACCGCGTCCTGCCAGCGCACGCCCACCACCGGCAGGCGACGGGCGGCGCGGGTCGTGTAGGGGTCCTCGTCGGCGGGGACCAGCGCGCCCACCGAGGGGCGGAACGGACCGTCGACGCCCCGCACGAGCAGGGGATCGCCGCGCTCGGACCGAGGGGTGCGCTGCTCGGCCTCCGCGGCGTCCAGCCCGTCCAGGAAGCGGGCGTAGGCGCGCAGCGTCACCGGCCCCTTGCGGATAGCGAAGTCCTCGACCGAGGCCTCCTTCAGCGGCCGGCGGCCTCCGTAGCGGGCGGGCTCCCCGCCGAAGAGGAAGGCCCCGCCGGGCACGTAGACCATGTCGTCCGGGATCTCGCCGTGAGGCCGGAGCCGGACGCGCTGCTCGGCGCAGCCATCCCGGGGGATCCAGATCGGGACCCGCGCGGCCTCCCGACCCGTCGCCTCCAGCATCACCAGGTGCCGCCCGTGAGGCACGACCACGTCGGACAGCGGCGTGCGGCCGAGGTCCGTGCCGTCCGCCGGCAGCAGCAGCCGGTCGCGCTCGTCGAAGGTGTGAAGCCAGGCCCGGGCCCCCGCGGGCTCCGACACGAGGGTCAGCCGGCCATCGCCGCGCAGCAGCTCGTCGGCGCGCTCGGGATCCAGGGCGCGGATCCGGGCTGCGGTCCGGCGCGCGGCGAGCGCATCCCCCGCGACCTCGTCCGCCCGCAGCCGGTCCATCCAGAGCGCCAGCAGGCCCTCCGCCGCCTCCGCGTGGTCCTGCACCTGCTCGAGCGCGAGGCGGTAGCGGGCCTCGGCCTCCTCGATGAGCTCCGCCCGCTGCGCGTCGAGCTCGCGCACGCGGTCCTCGGCGCGCCACATGGGGCGCTTGGCGTCGATGCGGTCCCAGGGGGCGACCCGGTCGTGCAGGCGGCGCACGTCGGCGCGGGCGGCCTCCAACTCGGCGCCGAGGGCCTCGTGGCTGGAGAGGATGGCGGCCGCGTCCAGGGCGGCTTCATCCGCGGCTTCGGCGCGCCGGCGGGCCTCGCGGCTGCCCTCCAGGAACTCCTCGACCCCCTGCGCCAGCTGGGCCGCCGACGCGGTGCGCTGGCTCGGATCCGGCTCGAGGGCCGCGAGGCAGAGCTCGTCCAGCTCGGGGGGGATGTGCCGCTCGGGGGCGGCCTGCGAGGGCGGACGGAAGCCGCCCTGTCGCGTGGACTCCATCAGCTCGTCTGGGGTGCGTCCGCCGGCGGGCCGGCGCAGGCTGAGCAGCTCGTAGAGCATGGCTCCCAGCGCGTAGACATCGAGCCGGCGGGGTAAGACGAGCTCGTCATCCAGCAGCAGCTCCGGCGCGAGGTAGCCGGGCGTTCCGGCCGCCACGAGCAGGTCGCCGGTCGCCGGGGCATCGACGTCCTCGACCCGCGCGGCGATGCCCCAGTCGAGCAGCTGCACGTCGCCGAACTCCCCGACCACCACGTTGTCGGGCTTCAGGTCCCGGTGCACGACGCCCCGCGAGTGGGCGAACTCCACCGCGCCGCAGAGCTGCAGGAAGATCGTCAGCAGCCGGGTGCGGCTGTACTCCGCCGCGACCTCCTCGTCCCCCTTCTTGATGAGCCGGAGCAGGTCCCCGAGCGGCCGTCCGCAGAGGCGCCGCATCGCGAAGAAGGGCTGCCCGTCTGGGCCGAGACCGAGCTCGTAGACGGGGATGATGTTCGGGTGATCGAGCGAGCCGGTGAGGCGCGCCTCTTCGATGAACGCCTGGATCTCGCCGGGCTCGGCGTTGCGCCCCGGGGTCAGCTGCTTGATCGCGACGGTGCGGTCGAGGTCCTGGTCCTCGGCGCGCACGACCACGCCCATCGCCCCTCGGCCGATCTCGGGCCCGAAGACGAACCGGTCCGCGCTGTCCGTCAGCGGGGCGCCGGCCTCATCTGTGGGTGCCGGCGCGCTCGACCAGGCCAGGGCCACCGCGTCCGTGTCGAAGGGATCCAGGTCCCCCGGCTCCCCGCTCACCGGGGCAGCGCACACAGCAGGAGGTGCACGTGAGTGCCCCCCGGGCCGCTGGAGATGCCGAGCTTGCCGTTGTGGGCGTCGGTCACGAGGCGGCAGAGCACCAGGCCCAGCCCGCGGCTGCGCGGCAGGCGCCCGGTGACCGTGTCAGAGCCGTCGTCCGCCACCTCGAGGCGGCGCTGCTCGTCCTCGTCCAGGGGCTCGCCGTCGTCCCGCACGGAGACCGTGGCGCCCGCGGGGGTGAGGGCGGAGCTCAGCAGGATCTCGGTCTTCGCGCAGCCCAGCGCGTGCTCGACGAGGTTGTCCAGCGCGCGGATCAGCAGGCCATCGTCGATCCACACCGGGTCCCGCGGCGGACGTCCCTGCACCTCGATCCGCAGGCCCTCCTCGGCCGCGCGGTCCGCCCAGGACGCTGCGACCCGCTCGAGCAGGTCGGCGAGGCGCACCTCGCTGCCGTGGGCCTCGAAGGTCCCCTCCGCGCTGCGCTGCACGTCCATCAGGTTGCGCACGATGCTGGTGAGGCTGCGCTCCGCATGCAGCAGGTCCTCGACCCCCGATCGCAGCGAGTCGGGCAGGTCGGGGCTCGACGCCAGGGCCGTGGCGCGGTGCCGCACGAGGTTCATCGGCCGCTCGAGGTCGCTCAGCAGCAGCTCGGTGAGCTCCGAGCGCTCCTCCATCGAGCGATCGCGGTCGGCGCGCAGCTCGCTGAGCCGCAGCAGGGAGCGAACGCGGAGCAGCAGGCTGGAGCGGCGGATGGGCTTGGGCAGGACCTCGTCGGCCCCCACCTCGGTGGCGTCCTCGAAGGTGCCCTCGTCCGTCATGCCCGTGAGGAAGACGATGGGCGTGTGGGCCAGGTGCGGGAAGGTGCGGATGGCCTCGCAGGCATCGAAGCCGTCCACGTCCGGCATCATCCCGTCGAGCAGGATGAGGTCGAAGGCGCCGCCGCGGGCCGCCTGGATGGCCTCTTCGCCCCCCTCGCAGAGGGTGACCTCGTAGCCGGCGGAGCGGAGGATCGCGTCCACCAGGCCCAGGACCTGAACGTTGTCGTCGGCGACGAGGATGCGCGCGGCGGTGCCCATGGAGGCAGTCTACAGCGAGGCCGTCGGGGGGATCCGAGCGGACGCCAGCGGAGAGAGTGCGGGATCGACCTGTGGCACCGCGGCGGCTGTCCTAGGATGGTCGACTCGGGGCGAGCGCCAGGGGGGTGGTGTCGCGGGGTGGCCGGTCAACCAGGGAGGGGTGGACCATGGACGAGTCCTGGAGTGCATTGCGGCAGCAGGCGGATCTCCGGATGGGCAGCGTCGGCCTGCCCGAGTCGGCACAGGAACGCGAACTGGAGGCCCGCTGGCACGAGCTGGAGCTCCAACGCGAGGCCCTCGTCGGCACGATCGCGGAGCTGGGACGCTCCCGAGACGCCTACAAGACCCTGTTCCAGCACTGCCCCGTCGCCTACCTGTGCCTCGACGAGCACGGGCGGATCGTCGAGGCCAACGTCGCAGCGGTCGAGCTGCTCGGTCGTGGCTCCCAGTCGCTCGTCGGGCAGCACCTGAGCTCCGCGCTGCGGTCAGAGGACGCGACTGCCTTCGAGCTGCACCGGCGCGCGGTCTTCGGGGGCGCACGCGCGGCCACCTGCACCGTGTCGATCGATCGGGCCGGCGGGCCGGTGCCGGTGCGTCTGGACAGCGCGCCCACGGTGGTCGAGGACTGGGGTCAGTCCAGCCTCACGGCGCTGATCGACCTCGCCGCGGAGACCGCACAAGCCGACGCGGAGCGCGAACGGACCACCGCGCTCGAAGCCCAGGTCGCTGAACGCTCCACAGAGCTCCAGTCGACCGTCGCCGACCTCGAGGCGAGCCGGGCGGCGGCGGCCGAGATGGAGCACCAGCTGGCCCTGGCGGAGCGGCTCGCCGACCTGGGCGCCCTCGCTGCCTCGGTCGCCCACGAGATGAACAACCCGCTCGCCTACGTGGTGTTGTCGGCGGAGGAGCTGCGGCGGAGGAACGCGGCCGCCGGACGGACCGAGGACGTCGGCCTGATCGACGCCATCATCGGGGGCGCGACCCGGGCCAGCGACGTCGTGTCCCAGCTTCGCCTGTTCGCCCGCTCGGACTCGGACCCGGTGCAGGCCGTCGATCTGCCGGCGGTCATCCGCAGCGCGCTGCACTTCACCCGGCACGACCTGGGCTTTCGCTGCCGGATCGTCCGGGATCTGAAGCGGGTCCCCTCCGTGCTCGGGCGGCCGAGCCGCCTCGGCCAGGTCTTCGTCGCCCTGATCACGAACGCGATCCAGGCGATGGACGAGGGCGAGGACCGCGACCACATGCTCACGATCCGGACCCGGGCGGAAGGCAACGAGGTCGTCGTCGAGGTGACGGACAGCGGTCCCGGCATCTCGGCAGAGGCCCTCCCCCAGATCTTCGAGCCCTTCTTCACGACCCGCGGATCCCGGGGCGGCACCGGCCTCGGCCTGTCGGTGGTCCGAACCCTGGTGGAGCAGGCCGGGGGGCACATCGAAGCGCGCAGCTCCACAGAAGGCGCCTGCTTCCTCCTGCGCTTCCCGGCCCAGCGCGCTGCCCTGCACCTGGTCCCCAAGCCGCGCTCGGAGGAGTCGCCGTCGGCCACGCGCGCAAGGCTGCTGATCGTGGACGACGAGCTGCCGCTCCTGACCGCCCTGGGCCGGGCGCTCGGGCGGGAGTTCAACCCGACGCTCGCCAGCTCCGGGGCGGAGGCGCTCCAGCTGATCGAGGAGGGCTTCGAGCCCGACCTCATCCTGCTCGACCTGATGATGGACGGCATGCGGGGCGACGAGCTCCACGCCATCCTGCAGGAGAGCCGGCCTGCCCTGGCGGAGCGGGTGCTGTTCCTGACCGGTGGGGCGACCACCGCCGCCGCCCGGCGCTTCCTCGAGGCTCACAAGGGGCGCGTCCTGGCCAAGCCCATCGACCTGCGCCAGCTCGTGGCCGCGATCCGGTCCGCCCTGAAGTGAGCTCGCGGCTCCGCCCACCCGTTTCGCGCTGGCGATCCGCCCCATCCCCGGTGTATCTCGGCGGCATGCGGATCCTCCTGGCCTTCCTCTTCCTGCTCCCCTCCCTCGCCTTCGCCGCGAAGCCGTCGATGCCCTCGCTGTCCGAGAAGGACCAAGCGAAGCTCGCGGACGGCAAGCTCGTGCTGCGCACGGCGAAGGACGAAGCGAAGGAGGGCTCCGGGACCATCACCGGCGTCATCGAGATCGAGGCGACGCCGGCCGAGGTCTGGACCATCCTGCTCGACTTCGAGTCCATCCCCGAGTCCAGCAAGGCGGTCAAGGAAGCCGACCGCTACCTGGACACGGTGGCCGGCAGCAAGCGCCTCATCGACATGGCCTACATGGTCAAGGTCGCCTGGGTGGAGATCCGCTACCACGTCCACCACGACTACTTCCCCTCCGAGAACTACCTGGTGTGGAACCTGGACCCGAAGAAGGAGAACGACATCGTCGACACGGTGGGCTCGTTTTCGACCTGGCCGGGCTCCGCGCCGGGCCGCACGCGCTTCCTCTACAACACGTCGATCAACACCGGCCGGAACATCCCCGACTGGGTGGAAGAGGACCTCAGCGAG